>DATANL010000298.1:0-12404 GCA_036266295.1 Pyrinomonadaceae bacterium
AATCGCTGTCCTATAAACTGATTGCTACAACTGTTTCCGGAACGATTCTCCTGTATCTTTACGATGCGTATTTTAGTGGCAAGGCGCGACAGCGTCGCCAGTTCACGGTTCGCCGGCGGGTTGCACGCCGGCCTTCAGCAGCGGCGAGAAGAAGATGAAATTCGTTGACGATTCCCAAAACCTGCGCGTGCGCTTGCGTGTGATCCAGGCCGCGGTGGTGCTGCTGCTCGGCGTGCTGGGCGTGCGGCTGTACATGCTGCAGGTAGTCAATGGCGCGCGTTACGCTGAAGTCGCGGAAAACCAACGCATTCGCTTGTTGCCGATCCTCGCACCCCGCGGCGTCATCATGGATCGCAACGGAACGGTGCTGGTCGATTCGCGGCCGATTTACAGCGTCATCCTTTCGCGCGAAGTAACCAAGAAAATCGATTACAACTTGATCAAGCCACTTGCGGACGGACTGCAAATCGACGGCGAGATTCTGAAGGAGCATTTCGATCAAGCCGCCGCGTCGCCGGCCTTTGAATCGATTCTGATCAAGGAAGGCGTGAACTCCGCCGATATTTCCTGGGTCGATGCGCATCAGCTCGAGTATCCGACCTTACGCATCGAGCAGACGCCGCAACGGCGCTATCCCGAGAATGGCATGTTGTGTCATGTGCTCGGCTATGTCGGCGAAATAAGTCCGGAGCAACTTAAACAACCCGAGTATCGCGACAAGGGCTACAAGCCTGGAGACGTGATTGGTCAGGACGGCGTGGAAGCAGTCTATGACGAATACCTGCGCGGGCGCGACGGCTACCGCAAAGTCATCGTCGACAGTCGCGGTCACATTCAAAGCGAAGTCGAACGCGTCGAGCCGCAGTCGGGGCAGGACATTGTCATCACCGTCGATCTGGATTTGCAGAAAGCGGCGGAAGACCAGTTGCGCAAGTCGCCGCAAGGCCGCGGCGTCATCATCTCGATGGATCCCAACAACGGAGAGGTCCTGGCGATGGCCTCGGCCCCGACGTTTGACCCGAACCTTTTCTCGCAACGCATCACGACCAAAGAAGGTCGCGCGGAATATCAGAAGCTGCTGAACGATCCCGATCATCCGCTGCTCAATCGCGCGATCCAGGGAAAATATCCGCCGGGCTCAACCTGGAAACCGTTGATGGCCACGGCCGGATTAAAGCAGGGCGCGATTTCGATCAACAACTCGAACCTGGTCTGTGGCGGCGGCATCACGATCGGAAATAAATTTACCCGCTGCATGGGCGGCAATCACGGCTCCCCCAACGTGCACTTTGCCATAGAGCATTCGTGCGATGGATATTTTTACCGCCTGGGACTGAAGATGAAGCTCGAAGGCATTCAGGCGATGGCCGATATGTTCGATCTGGATAAACGTACTGGGATCGATCTGCCTCACGAAGTCATCAGCACGACGCCATCGCGCGAGCTGAAGGCCAGGCTGTATCCGAAGGATCCGGAATGGAAAGACATCGACACGGTTTACTCATCGTTCGGACAGGGTGAGGACGTATTGACCCCGCTGGCTCTTCTACGCGCGCACTCGGCGATCGGGATGAAAGGACACATGTTCGTTCCCCACCTGCTGAAAGCGGTGCGCGAGATCGGTCCGGTTGGTTACGACCCGATGAAGAATGCGCCAATCTTTGCGGCGCGGCCGGCGCATGAGTTCGAGCACCAGGCGCTCAAGAATCTCGGCCTCCCGACCGATCAAAGCGATGTCGTCGTGCAGGCGATGTGGGCGGTGGTAAACGAAGCCGGCACGGCCACCGGAATTAAGCTGGCTGGGTTCGATATCGCCGGCAAGACCGGCACTGCGCAGGTCGTCAGCCTCGGCAAAGAAGGAAGCGAGCACAAGGACCATTCATGGTTCGTCTCGTACGCGCCGGCCTTCAAACCGGAAATCTCAGTCGTGGCCTTGATCGAAAATGCCGGACTCGGTTCACGGTTCGGAGCTCCTGCCGTACGCGCGATGTACGACGTGTATTACGCGAAGACACGAGGCGCAAAAGACGCCGGCAATAACATCGCTATGAAGACTGAATGACCTTCCGACTCCCCGCCCAAATTTGACTGCGCGATAATTTTCATGGTTGCCGTTCTACAAAAACGTACGATTCGCGATTTCGATTGGCTCATCGCCGTGCTGGCCATCGGCATCGTCAGCTTCGGGGCCTGGCAGATTCACAACGCTCAGCCGACGGAAACGTTCTGGCAGAAGCAGCTGATTGGCCTCGGCATTGCGCTGGTGGCGATGTTGGGCATCGCGTTCACCGATTATCGGCGCCTCGTTGAGTTGGCGCCCATCCTCTACATTTTCGGCCTGTTGCTGCTGGTGATTGTGCTTATTCCGCACATCGGAATGAAGATTAATGGCCAGCGTTGTTGGATCAAGTTGCCGATCGCCGGGCAATTTCAGCCGTCGGAATTCGTCAAGATTCCGGTCGTGCTCATGATGGCAAGATTCTTCGGCAAACATCGCACGGGTGGGTTGACCAGGAAGGAATTCTTAATCGGTTGCACGATTCTCGCCTTGCCCATCGGATTGATTCTGCTTGAGCCGGACATGGGCCAGGCGATTACCTATCTTCCGTTGCTGGCCGTCGTGCTGTTTTTGTCGTCAGTGCGAATGTGGATGGTGGTGGCGGTGCTGGTGGCGTGCATCGCGGGCGCGCCGCTGGCCTACGTTGTCGGAGTCAAAACCGGTGTGCTGCACGGATACAAACTCGAGCGCATCAATGTGATTCTTGATCCCGAGAACGCCGACAAGCGCGGCTTTGGTTATCATACCTGGCAATCGATAGTGACGGTCGGTGAAGGCGGTGTGACGGGAGCCCACGGCAGTGAGTACTCGCAAAGCAGTCTGAAGTTTCTTCCCGAACCCCACACCGATTTTATCTTTGCGGTGACCGCCGAGACTACCGGCTTCGTAGGATGTCTGCTGCTGCTCGCTTCGTACGGACTGCTGCTCACCAGATTAATCAATGACGCCCGACGGTCGCGCGACCGGACGGGGATGCTGGTAATCATGGCGATCGTCGGCGGCCTGATATTTCAAATTTTTATCAACGTAGGAATGGCCTTGGGGATGTTGCCGGTGATCGGTGTGCCCTTGCCTTTGATGAGCGCCGGCCTTTCGTCTGTGCTGGCCACCTTCATCGCGATCGGGTTTGCCATCAGCGTTCAACTGCGACGTTTTGTGAATTAAAGAATCCGGTCGGCAAAATAAGAGGTGCAAAACGCGATCGCATTCGGCACCTCTTTGTATTTAGCCACTCAGGACTGAACGGCTATTTGTGATGGCGGCGCGGAGTCCGGCGAAGTTTTTGCACCTGCGCCTTGAGACTGGCGATCTCGCGCTGCTGTTCCTGGATGGCATTGACCATGGCCCACAGAATCGGGTCACTATGCATGGTCAGATAGCCGTTGGCGTTGCGGGTCACCGCCTCGGGAACAACTTTCTGCAATGCCTGTGCGCTGAATCCGATGTTCTCGGTGTCTGATGGCAGCGCCAGCGGATTGTCGCTCTTGTAAGAGAAACGCACCGGCCGTAATCCCATAACCGCGTTCAGGCCGCGAGTATAGCTGCCTTTGATGTTCTTCAAGCGTTCGTCTGAGAAGACACCCCACGAGGTGCCGCCCGCAGATTTATCCGCATCACCTTGAACGGATAATTTTTGGTCCGGCGAATTCGTGCCGATACCGATATTACCCGTCACTCCCTTGACTCGCATTCGTTCGCTACCGCCTGAGTTGATCATGAAATCAGCCGATCCATTGGTAACGACCTCGAAATCAATGCTGGCTGTGGCTGCGCCCTGACCCGCAACCCAGTCCTGAGATCCGGATCTGCGGAAGATTAGTCCCGCGGCGGCGGTGGTAGTCGTTTCGATTTGCGCATAGATGTTCCCTGAGCCCAGGAGGTGGAGCTGCTGCGCCGGACTGGCGGTGCCAACCCCAACCTTTCCACTCGCGGAAACGTCGATCGAGCTGGTCGGCGCGCCGGGCCGAATGCGAAGTGGCAGGCGCGAACCGCCCGTGACGTCACGCACGAACCAGTTGGCTTCGTTCGCACCGATGTCCCAGGTTTGGGCCGTGAATCCGCCGCCGTTGGTCTGTTCCTGGCGGATGGCCGGCGTATCAGTGGCTGTCACGTGGAGATTCAAGACCGGTGATGAATTGCCGAAGCCAACCTTGCCCGATGAAGCTACGAACATTGAATTCGTCGGGGCTCCGGCAGTAATGGTGAAAGGTACCTTGCTGCCCGTAATGTCCTCGATTGAGAATTTGTTGGCGCCACCGCTGGCGGAATCGTTGGCAGTCAATTGCCAGTCATTGTTCGGAAAGCCGGCGGACGTAGAAGTATCGTCGAACTTGATGCGGGTATTGTTTTCCTTGAGTCGAATGGTATCGAAGCCAAAGGACTCGTTGTTTACGCAATCAAGACCCACGCACAGACTTCCCTGAATGATGAAATCGTCCGCGTTCACGACGTCTGGTTTCATGGCCAATGAGAAGCGATGGTTCCTCAGGCGGGCCATTGTGTTTTCAGAAACGCGCGCCGGGGCAGTCGTGGGCGCTTTCGGTTGTGGCGAATTTGCATTCGACCCCGTGCGTTGTGATTCAACCGCGCCTGGGCCAATAACCATGCCGTTGGTCACGGCAAACGTTCCCGATTGAACGAGGGGCGTAACGACCGGGCGTTTGCGTCCAGCTCGATCGCTCTCAGCGTCATCGTCGTTGCCGCGTGCCTTGAGAATGGTTTCCTTTTGCGCGGCGGTCAGCGAGGGCGTTAATCGCAGTTCATAGTTGTAAACGCCGTCCGGCAAGCCATCGGGTTGTTTGTCGCTCAGGTCGATCTCGGCCGCACCACCCGCGCGAAATGCTTTCTTAAATTGACGGCCATCGGGAAAGGTGACCGTGACTGTGCCGCCGGCGTTGGGCACATTTATGTCCCAGCGCACGCCGGCCGCACCAACACTCATGTTGGCAATTTTTGCCTCACCTGCTGTTTGCGAATAAGCGATTTGTGCGAAAGCCAGCACGGCTATCGCCAATGCTCCGATCTTGAAATTTTTTGCGAGATTCATCTGTCCTCCTATTTTTGGGTTGTAGGCCTCGGCAATCTGGCGAGAAGAGGCGGGACTAAAAACTAATTACCAGAGGCCGTGGTCGGGTTTTTACACGGAAATTTGACAACACTGGATGTGCCTTTTAGCAAGACGCTTGCGCTATGTCAAGGTTTTCTAGCAAGCCTGCTTGCAAATGGGCTTTTTGCTGAGGCTGAAGCTGGATCGCCCAGCGCGTTAGCGGGGGAAGCGGCCGCGGTATTCGGGCGATGAAATGAAGGCTTTCACCATCTCGGCGTTCTCGAAGTTGCCGTTGAAGGAATTCAGTTTATCCAACCAGAAGCTGTAGCCGCTGAAGTCAGCGTCGCGGCCGGTATTGGGATCACGCTTGAGGTAGCCGAAGTATTCCATCAACACAAACGCGCGGTTGAATTGCCGGCGCGTCAGGGATGAATTCTCAGCGAGCCGGCGAAGTACGAGGGCGCGCGTCAGCATGTTCGATGTGTCAGTCGCCGTGCCGAACAGCGCCACCGAAGCCGCGTAGTCGGCATCGGTCGATGGGACGTGCCCCGTCGCGAACAACTTGTCGACGAATTCGGCCGGCGTCATCGAGGTTGGGTAGGCAGTGGTAAAGCGTGGACGCTGCACAAAGTCATTCATGAACGTCTGCTTGTTCGTCTCGAGTTTTTGTTGCCAGCCGTTTTGGTTGACCACCAGGCCGTTGCTGATCTTTTGCGTGTCGGGAGTGAACTCACGCAATGACATGGGCGCCGGAGCACTGTCGAGGTCGCCGTACGCAGCTTCATACGCGCGATAGACCAAAAAGCCTGTGTGCTGGAATTCTATCGACAGGAAGAACGCCGCGGACGTATCGATGCGTTTGACTTCGCGGCAAGCCAGGTCAGTACCGCAAGATTCGATGTTATTGACCCAGAAGTTGAATCCGGATTCATCGGGCTCGCGGCCCAGGAAGTCGAGATAGTGCTGGCGGACGAAGTACTCGGTCGTGTCCAGCGGACTCACACTGGTTCCTTCACGTGTCGCGGTAAAGACTGCGTCGGTGTGCGCGGCCAACTGGCTGAAGCTTCTCTGCGCCGGACTGAAGCTGAAATTCGCGCGCGACGGCGTGACGATGTAAAACCCGTTCGTCTCGACATTGTCGAAGTGATAGTTGCCCTGAGCGTCCGTAATCGTCAGACGGTTCTCGGTTCCGCTCATGCGGATTGCGGCGCCTTCCACCGGCTTGCCGTCGGTATCGACGATTTGGCCGGACACCTCTCCGTTCTGCGCCGTCGGAGCCACCGGCTGGTTCACGACGAATTGCGAGAACGAGGTTATATCGTTAATGCAGACGGTCTTGCTTGCGAAGTCTCTCGTTTCCGCGTGTTCGACGAACGTGCCGCTTTCGCGGTGATAGATCTTAATGTTCCCGAACGTCGTCGGATTAGTAATCGCGGGCAGATAGAAGCAGATCTGCACGGGCGTGTCGTAGAAGCTGTAATTGGGCGTGATATCAAAGGCCGGACCCGAACCTGACGGTGCGTCAATCGGCACCGGTATCAGCGTCAAGTCAACCGTCTCCTGAACGCCTTCGGTGCGGACTTCGTTATCGCGCCGCGTTTTCGCTCCGACGCACGAACCGCTGGGCACACACGGGAAGGTCAGCCGTACATCGTTAATATCGACGCTGACGTTGGCTCCGTCGGGTGTCCCACGTGTTTCAGTTGGTTGCCGCTCGTAAGCGCCGATATCGACGTGAGCGCCGGCCGTCAGATCGCTGTCCTTAGGCCTGGTCAAGCCCCTCTGATCCTTCGTGATGAAGAGCGGGGAATTGACGACGGCATCATCGCCGGCATCGAGAGCCGGGCTGTTGTAGAGCAGGCCCAGCGTGGGGGTCTTCCCGCCGTTATCAATCAGCGCTCCAAGGAAAGCTGTGGCGCCGCCGACCTGGTTATTACCGCTGCCGTTCAGCAGTCCGCCACTACCACCCGCGCCGATCAGATTGTAAGTGCTCGCCCCATCGACCAGGCCGGCGATATTGTCTGCGGTAGTTGACGGACTCGGTCCCTGATAATTATCCGAAACGATGGTGTTATGCAGCAGCACGGTGCCGCCGGCGACATTCAATCCACCGCCGGTACCGCCGCCGGTGTTGTCATTATTCGCCCGGTTGTAGGCAATGGTGACGTTCGTCAGCGTCGCCGTGCCCAGTGCGTTATAGAGCCCGCCACCATCTCCTGTCGCATTGTTCCCGCTGATGGTCGCATTCGTCAGGATCAATGCGCCGTCGTTGCGAATCGCGCCGCCATTGATCGCTGAATTGGTATGCGCGCGGTTCGTTGCATCGGGATTGCCCAGCGTTACGCCGTTCAGTGTCAGCGTGCCGTTATTCTGAACCGCGCCGCCATCGCCGCCGGAACCGTTGCCGCCTGTCAGCGTGAGGTTGAAGATCGAAACAGTCCGGCCGTTGTTAATGGTAAATAAGCGCGTGGCGCTGTTGCCATCAAGCGTTACCCTCCTGGAGATCAAGGTGGTCCCGTTGTCCGGGTTGATGTTCACATTATGCTTGACGATTAGTTCGCCCAACCCGCTATTGAGAGCGATGTTGAAATCGGTTTGGAAAGTGATATTAACCGGACCACAGGTGGTCAATTCATTCGCTTCCTCAATCGCCGCGCGCAGGGTGCATTTATTATTCGAGTCCAGACACACGCCGTTGCCCGGAACCTGGTCATGTGTGTCTCCGCCGTCGTTCACTTCAAGGTCTGTCGGACAGGCATTGACGACCACGTTGGTGGTTTGGGTCAACGACGGGCAACCGTCTGCGGTTACGAACACGTTGTAATCGCCGGCCTTCGCAATGGTGGCATTGGGAATATCCGGGTTCTGTTCTGAAGAAGTAAATCCATTCGGCCCGGTCCACGAGTAAGTTCCGGGTACGTTGGACGCGGTCAGATGAATCGTCTGTCCCTCGAGATACGGGCCATTGTTGCCGGGGGTCGGCGCCGCCGGCGCCGGCTTCACCACGAGCGTGGTCTTTCCAGGATCGGACGGACAACCACCGTCGATGGTTACCACCACGGAATATTCTCCGGCCTTGGCCGGAGAGAGATTCGTCACTACTGGTTCCCGGGCTGTGTCGCTGAAGCCGGCCGGTCCGGTCCAGAGATAAGTCGCGCCGGCTCCCGCGTCCAGTGTGTGGAGTTGGACCGATCCGTTTTCGCAAGCCGGCCCATCGTTGGTTGCTGTTGGAGTGGTAGGTTTGCCCAGGCAACTGCACGGCGAGAATTCAGATGTATTGCCATTGAAGTCGGTCGCGGTAGCGGTGTAGGTCTGCCCCGCCTGGACGGTGCCGGTGACGATCACGGAGAACGTGTAGTGGCCCGGCGACACGAGCGTGGCCGTACCCGAGCCCACGTATTCCTGGCCTTCGCCGTTGCCGCTTAAATCGCAGCCCGATGGGTTGCGGAAGATCTCGATCGTAAAGTCCTCGACTCCGTTAGGCTCTGACGCCGGTGGGCCTCCCGAATCAAGAATTCCGGACACCGTCGAAGTATTCGCGTCGTAGCCGGTGATTCGCGGGAAATTCTGTAAATGGTTCGCGCCATCGTCCGTGTCGTTTGGATCTGTGAGGCTCGTATCGTTGGGCGTTACTCCATCACCAGCCAGGTCGATCCCCAATCCCGTGTTGGCGAAGATCAAGTTCATGCTGATCAGGTTATTTACGTCGCCACTGCTGCTGACTCTCACACCATCGCCGGCATTGCCTGCAATCGTGTTGCTGGTAGAAGTGTTTGGTATGGCCGGCGGGCCTGAGTCCAGTAGGGTGACGGCGGCACTGCGGTTCGGGGTGGTTCGCTGCGAAGCCGAAGGGCTCTCTATGTTCGCTGACGGCGTTGCGGCCTGTTGTCGCATGGCCAGTGACGCAACTCTTTCGGTCGTCGACGCATTCCGGTTCGCTGCCGCTAACATATCGGCAAAAGGTTTGCGCGCGCCGGCTTTCGCCAAGCCGGACTTGCGGGCCATCGTTGACTGAACGGCTGCCTTGTCCTTTTGGACACTACCCGGTTTCTGCGCTCTTTCCTCGACGCAATCACAGAGGTTCGGTCCGCCAATGATATTGTCGGTCGAATAAACGGGCCCAGTCATGTAAACCTCAATGCCGTGACTGCCGTTACCCAACTGCGGGACTACGTTGCCGGTGATATCGGTGCCGATGAAGTTGCCCTGAATCAGGTTATAACTTGAGCCCAGCAGAGCAATGCCCTCGTCGTTGTTGGCGGAGATCAAGTTTCCGTCACCCGGGAAACCATCACCGATCGTGTTATAGCTGGAATTACTAATCAGAATTCCCGAGCCTTGATTCCCCAGGGCGGCCTTACCGGTTAAATCAGTGCCAATCAAATTCCCCAGGACATAATTGTCGGCGCAGCTCTCGCCGGTGATTTCGATGCCGTTGGTGATGTTGCCCGAAATAACATTGCCATAAGGCGGAAAGCCGATGACGTTACCGGCCGCATTATCAAAGACCACCCCGCGATTGTTTGGCCGGGCGGCTTTGCCGGTGCGATCAGTACCGATGAAATTTCCCTGCACGAAATTCGGGGTGAAACCAAGCGTGTCTCTTACCATCACTCCGGCGTCGGTATTTCCGGATATCAGATTGTCACCTTCAATCTGTTCACAACCAATCACGTTGCCTTCCGAATCGTTTTCGATAGTGACGCCTTGATTGTTCGGAATTGCGAGTTTGCCCGTGTGGTCGGTGCCGATGTAGTTGCCTTCGACCTGGTTGCCGAAGACGCAATCACCTTCGAAAGTGCCGATACCCACGCCCGAGATGCCATTACCGGAGATTAGATTTCGGGAAGCCCGATCTTCGCCGCCGATCAGGTTAAGGAACGAAGCGGCGCTGCAGTCACTGGTGATCAAGACACCGCTGCTCTCGGCAGCTCCGGCAGGAAGAGCGCCGGTTACGTCGGTACCGATAAAGTTGCCGGCGATTACGTTGCCGCTACTGTCGTTGATGTAGATGCCGGCGACATTCCAATGACTTAACACCAGGCCTTTAATAGTTGAAAAATCCGATTCCTCTTCGAGATCCAAACCCGGCCCATCATTTGGCAGGCTTCCTCCATCCACCACGATCTTTAACACCGCGTTATCGCCGGCGACGTTGTCGGCGTCGCCGATAAGCGTCAGCGTGTTGGGCGAGGCGCCCGTTTGGCTGTAGCCGTCGATGAAAACTTTGCTGACGATTGGCAGCAGATTCTGCGACGGCTTGATGGTGCAAACGCCATTTAGGTCACATCCCGGATCGGTGTTGGCAGGAATTCCGAATGCAATGTAGGCGCCGTAGGTTTGGTTGGCGGCATTGATCGCCTCGCGCAGAGAGCAACCGTTGCCTACGTCAAGAGGCGTGCAGTCATCATCAGCGTCCCCGGTGTTGTTGACAACGAACTGTTCAACTTCATAGGCGCCGACCTCGACGTGTTCCCCGAGAGGGCGCGTCTGTCCGTTGAGATCGCTCGTTACCGTAATGCTGCCGGCTCCGGTACACGAACCTGTCAACACACAGTCATCGCCTTGATCGATGGCCGGACTGCCGGGTTGCGGAACGCCGTTTTGGTCGACCCTCGGATTGACTACTCCGACCTGATTGCCGTTAGCGCCGTTACTTAATCCGCCTGAGCCCCCCGTGCCGATCAGGTTGTGCGATGAGTTGGCAGTGTCGACGTTATTACCAAGGATGTCGTCGGCCGCCCCGGAGCCCAACGAATTGCCGGCCACGATCGTGTTAATCAAAAGCGTGTAGCTGCCGCCATTGTAGATTCCGCCGCCCTGACACGGTTGGCCCAGGCACGTACTGGTGCCGTTGTTATTGTCGGCGTCGGCTATGTTGCCGACGATCGCGCTGTTGACAATCGTGGCCGTGCCGAGTGGGCCTGAGCTGTCTGCGGTGTCATTAAGCAGGCCGCCGCCACGTTTGTTCGCCGTATTGCCGGCGAGCACGCTGTTAATCAGCGTGAGCGAGCCGGTATTTTGAATACCGCCGCCGCCGGTAGTTGAGACGTTGTGACTGATGGTGCAACCCGAAATCGTCAGAGTCGCGCCGGCGTTGTTTTGAATGCCGCCGGCCTTTGCGGCGTGGTTGTTGCTGACGTTGCAGTCGGTCAGCGTCAGGTTACCGTTATTCTGTATACCTCCGCCCTGATTGTTACCGTTGGCGAGCTGCATACTGAGGCCGTTGATCTGCACGGTAAATGTGCTGTCGATCTTGAAGATCTGGGTCTGGACGTTGTTTCCACTCACCCTCAGGATGCCCGCGCCCGGGCCATTGATAATCACGTCGTGCTGTAGCGACGGCAAGAGTGCGGTCAGTGTAATCGTCCCGCTGACCTTGAAATTGATCGTAACGGGTCCGCATGCGGCGTTGGTCTGATTCGCCTCTTCAATGGCAGCGCGCAGGGTGCACACGCCATTTCCGTTATCGCAGAAACCGTCGCCGGGTACGGCGTCGTGATTGCTGTTGCCCGGGTTGTCGACGTCAGTGGTGCTGGTGACTGTGAACGTCGTCTGGCACTGCACGTTGATAGTCACCGTGACGGTGTTGCTATCCTGCGTTCCAGTATCGCCGCTGTCGTCGCGCGCTTTATAGGTAAAACTGTCGCTGCCGATGTAACCATTGACCGGCGTATAGTCGAACGAACCGTCGCTGTTCAGGGTGAATGAACTGGCGTTCGCCGGGGGCGTGACTATGATCGCCGTCAGCGTCTGGCCTGAATCAGGATCGCTGTCATTGGTGAGCACGCCCGGCGCATCGATATGAAGCGGCGTGTTCCTGGTGGCGTCGTAAGTGTCAGCAGTGGCCGTCGGCGAAGAGTTGCCGGACGATGGCGCCACGACAGTCAGCACCACATCATTGCCTTGATCCCCGCCCTGGTAAGTAATGGTGGCGTTCAGCGGAGAGCCCAGGAACTCTTTAATCGTGTCGCCTTCTTGCAGCAATCCGCCGTTGACATCAGTGCCGCCGATTCCCATTTTGAAGACGCCGGTGATCGAATCCGCGCCGTCGTTATTGACGATGACAAAGCTGTCGTTTACTGCCGGCGAATAACTGTTGAATGGGGAAAGGTTCAGCGTGGCGTCAGCGAGATCGACGACCGTGCCGGTAACGTTCAACTGATCGTGATTGCCCGCCGGGGGCATCGTGCCGCCAATTTCGACCTCGAAAGCCGACCCGCCGATGAAAGTGACGTTCCCGGTGTTGATGATGCCGGGACTGGTTCCGGGTGCGAGTGTTCCGCCGTCGTCAACCTT
>DATANL010000299.1:0-7115 GCA_036266295.1 Pyrinomonadaceae bacterium
ACCTGACATGGTCTACACAATGCTCTCGCTGAACGGAAAGCACGTCGGCGCGCTCTATCAAAAAGGCGAACAGATGAAGCAAGTGCCGACGCACTGGGCTTCGTACATCAGCGTGACCAGCGCCGACGAGACCGCGGCCAAAACCAAAGCGCTGGGTGGCACCGTGGTGCAGGAACCTTTCGACGTGATGGAAGTCGGACGCATGGCGGTGATTGCGGATCCAACCGGCGCGCACTTCTGCATCTGGCAACCGAAGATGCACAAAGGCGTGGACGTGAAAGGCGAAATTGGATCGCTCTGCTGGAACGAACTGTTGACGAATGACACTGAGAAAGCGAAAGACTTTTACACGAAACTTTTCGGGTGGACGGCGAAGACAGATGGTGGCGAAACGCCTTACACCGAATGGAGCAATGGCGACGATCACATCGGCGGCATGATGCAGATTCAACCGTTCATGGGACCAATGCCGCCGAATTGGGGCATCTATATCGCAGTCGCCGATTGTGATGGCACAGTCGCGAAAGCGACGTCATTAGGTGCGCGGACTTACGTGCCGCCCACCGACATTCCGAACGTCGGAAGATTTGCGGTGTTGGCTGATCCGCAAGGCGCCGTATTCAATGTCATCGCGTTGAACTTGCAGCATCACGAGCACAAGTCTGCGTAGCGAACGACCGGAAATAGCCCGGCGCTCCAGCGCTGGGACAGTGATCGTATTTGCTTACGAGTCCGCGAAGCGGACGGCAGAGGCCGGCATGTTAGACCGAGGTTTCTGTCGTCCGTTTCACGGGCTCAATTGTTTTTTCAAGGACGTACGCTGAAGGCCGGGCGATTATCAACGTCGGACTTTGGCCTGCAAACGAATGTAACGTACAAATTGTCAAATGAAAGCTCGCGTTGTCTGGTTAATTCTGTGCGGCATCTGGGGCTCGACCTGGCTATTCATTAAGCTCGGTCTGGCTGATCTGCCGCCGCTTACCTTCGCCGGCATTCGTTTTCTTTTTGCTTCTCTGATCCTCGTGGCCCTGATTCTTGCGCGCGGCGTGCGTTGGCCGCGTCAGCGCCGCGACTGGATAGTGATCGCCGTGGTCGGGTTGTTGCAATTCAGCCTGAATTACGGACTGGTGTTTTGGGGCGAACAGCGAATTTCATCCGGCCTCGCGGCAGTCCTGCAATCTACCTTCCCGGCCTTTGGCCTGGTGATCGCGCACTTCTATTTGCCTGATGAACCTATGACCACGAAGAAAGTCATAGGCGTCCTGCTTGGTTTCGCCGGCGTGGGCATCATCTTTTCACAGCAGCTTTCAATCGCCGGCCGCACAGCGCTCGTCGGGAGTGTCGCGCTGGTCCTAAGCGCCTTGTGTGGATCGTATGGAAATGTTTTGGTTAAGGCCTATGGGACACAGATCGATCCTTTCGTGCTGGCGGCGGGGCAGATGATGTGCGGCTTTCCGCCGCTGCTCGCGCTGGGAGTGTGGACCGAAGGAAATCCGTTTCGTTTCCATTGGACTCGGATGGCGATCCTCGCTTTGGCTTACCTGGTGATTGTCGGATCGGTTCTCGCTTTCACGCTTTTCTACTGGCTGGTCCGCCACATGGATGTCGTCAATACGATGTTGATTGCGCTGGTTACCCCGGTCGTCGCGGTAATTCTCGGAATGATCGTCCTGCAGGAACAGCTGAACTGGCGTCTGTTCGCCGGCGCCGCGTGCATCATTTCGGGAATTAGCTTCATTGTGTTGCGGAAGCGACAAAAGACTGTCGCGGTTGACGAAGAAGAACCAGAGATGATGTCCGTCGGCTGAGCGAAGGCTATAATCTTCGTATGCCGATATCATCTGTTAATCCTGCCACGGGCGAAGTCCTGCAAACTTTTGATTCGTTAGACCAGCAACAGATCGAGTCAAAACTGGCTGCCGCCGCTGCGGCGTTCCGCGAGCATCGCATCACATCGTTTGCGGAGCGCGCGGAAAAGATGTTGCGCGCCGCTGAGATTCTCGAATCGGAAAAGAAATCGTTCGCGCGCACGATGACGCTGGAAATGGGCAAGCCGATCAGTGCGGCCGTGTCGGAAGCCGAGAAGTGCGCGTGGGTCTGTCGCTACTACGCAGAGAATGCTGAAAGCCACCTGGCTGATGAAATTGTCGAGACGAACGCCACGAAGAGCTTCGTTCGTTATCAACCTATGGGAGTGGTGCTCGCCGTCATGCCGTGGAATTTTCCCTTCTGGCAGGTGTTGCGGTTCGCGGCGCCGGCCTTGATGGCGGGAAACGTTGGCTTGCTGAAGCACGCTTCGAATGTGCCGCAGTGCGCGCTGGCGATCGAGGACATCTTTCTTCGCGCCGGATTCGCATCCGGAGTATTTCAAACTTTATTGATTAGCTCTGACGCCGTGCAAACGGTACTTGAAGATGATCGGGTTGCCGCAGCCACGCTTACCGGCAGCGAACCTGCGGGCCGCAGTGTGGCCGGTATCGCCGGCAAACAAATCAAAAAAACCGTGCTCGAGCTCGGCGGTAGCGATCCGTTCATCGTCATGCCTTCAGCGGACCTGGATGAGGCGGTCGCGACCGCGGTAAAAGCTCGGACCATGAACAATGGACAATCATGCATCGCGGCCAAGCGATTCATCGTGCACGAACAGATTTACGATCGATTCGAATCGGAGTTTGTCGCGGCGATGAAGAATTTGCGGATTGGCGATCCTTTGGACGAGCAGACTGCGATTGGGCCGTTGGCCACTGCTCAAATTCTCAAAGATCTAGAAGAGCAGGTGAAGGTAAGTGTCGCGCGCGGAGCGAAGCTCCTCACAGGCGGGCAAAGACCGAAACTGTCCGGCGACCTCGCGCGAGGAAATTTCTACGAACCGACGGTGCTGGCAGATATTCCGAAAGACGCCCCGGCGTCGTGCGACGAAACCTTCGGCCCGGTCGCCTCGCTTTTTCGGGTGCGCAGCGTGGACGAAGCAATCGAACTCGGAAACGCTACCACTTTCGGTCTCGGCTCTGCGGCGTGGACAAACGATCCGGTTGAGCGCGACACCTTCATCAATGAACTGGATGCCGGCTCAGTTTTCATCAATGGGATGGTCGCTTCCGATCCGCGTCTACCGTTCGGCGGCGTGAAGCGTTCCGGCTACGGAAGGGAACTGAGTTACTTCGGCATTCGCGAATTCGTGAATATCAAGACCGTGTGGATAAAGTAAGCGCCCAGGTTAGTAATCTGAATTCTGAGTTCGCGTCCGAGTCATTAGCCGACCTTGACGGCATACACATGGTTTGAAACGTTGCAGGAAAGATGTTTCCGCTTCAGAGGCCTCGCAAATTAGAATGCCGTCAGCCGAGCATTTCTGTTCGTCCTGCGAACCTCTCGGAACCAAGACGCCGCTTCAGCGTGAAACCCCCTTGGTTTCAATTCGCGAAGTGTAGGTGCCGGGAGCGGCCGCGACCGGATCGGGAAGCGGCTGAGGATCACATGATCCCGCCGCTACCGCTCAGGGCACTGACACGTTATTGCGAGATCGCAAAATCTCTTATCAACGTTTTTCCAAACGCCGAAGTATATGAAAGTGGGAAGCCCAAGAATGATGGACGCGCCTACCGGAGCATCGACGATGGCTTTGGCCATAGAAATGCATTTGCCGGAAGACACCGTGGCGCGGAACCAATCGGCGTTGGGTTATCTGATTGAGCGCGCAGCTGCCGGCGACCACGCAGCCTTTGAGCAAATCATGATTCACTCGCAACAAAGGGTAATGGCGATGAGCTGGCGGATGCTCGGCAACGACGCTGATGCTCGCGACGCGTCGCAGGAAGTTTTTCTGCGAGTGTACAAATACCTGAAGCGCTACGATCAGAACCAGGACTTTTTCGCGTGGCTCTATCGCATCACCGTCAACGTTTGTCGCGATGTTCTCAGGAAGCGAATGCGACAAGCCGATCGAATTGTTCCCCTTGAATCCGACGCAGGGATAGCCGCTTTAGACGTCGCGTGTTCGCAGGACGATTCCGAACAGATACTTTTGTCGAGGCAACGGCACGCGCTGATCGGTCAAGCAATCGCGACGCTGCCACATAAAGAGCGCGCGTCGATTCTGTTGCGCGACGTGGAAGGTTTTTCGACTGAAGCCGTCGCGGAAATTCTGCAGTCAAGCGCTACGACGGTCAGATCGCAAATCAGTTCGGCGCGAAAAAAGATCAGGGATTATTGCCGGCGTTGCATTACCCACGGTGGAATTCACAAATGAATTGTAGGCAGATCGAAAAGTACTTGCCGCTTTATGCGGGTCACGATCTCAGCGGATCGCGCGAGCAGTTGCTCGCCGCGCACCTGCAATCATGCGGTGCATGCACCGAAGCGCTGGCGGATTTTCAAAATGCGCGAGAGCTAATGCAGACCTTCTCAGCTCCGTCATTTAGCGACGAGGTCTACGCTGAGATTCGGAAGAGTGTCTGGCGTCAAATCGAGTCCGAGTCCCGCCCAACGCTTTTCGCAGCAGTGGCCGCGTGGTTTCAGCCGCGTCTGGTCTGGAGCGCTGCGGCAGCACTGGTGGTTACACTTTCAGTCGTTGGCGTCTATGTCGTGGCTCAGAAGTTCACAGTGCGGCCCAAAGCGATCGCCGGTGTTCCTCAGATAGTTCTGCCGCCTCTGAATGGCGCTGGCGAAAACGGCGGTAGCAATTCTGCTCCGCCGGAACCACTCAGGCGGCCTCGTCAGGCGGACGTACAGAAGCGTCAACAACGGCCCGTTCGAACCGTGGCTCCCGATCGGTCCATTGCTGCCGGGGCATATTCGCCTGACGGGCAAGTACCAAAAGTCGAATCCTCATCGCCGGTAATCGGCGCAGATGATGTGGACCTCGGCTCAGGAAGTCTGCGCATGGAGCTCCAGACAAGAGATCCAAACATTCGCATCATTTGGTTTACTCAAGGCGACTCGAAACCAGTCGCGCATTCAAAAGGAATCTAACGGAGGTCAGTTTTCATGTTTATGACTATCAAACATATTTCAGCCGCGATGACTTTGGTTTTAGTTTCGCTGACCGCGGCCTTCGCGCAACAACCAGCGGCGACCCCGGCGCCACAAGACAACTACGTTACGGAGCGAAACTTTAAGAGCAGGGTATTCGACGTGAAGTATCGCGATCCGGGAAGTCTCGCCAGTGTAGTTAGCCGGCTCGGCAGCGGCTTCAAAGGCGCGGCAATCTCATCGAGTTCAGAATTCAAGACGATCACCGT
Organism: Pyrinomonadaceae bacterium; assembly: GCA_036266295.1. GTDB lineage: Bacteria > Acidobacteriota > Blastocatellia > Pyrinomonadales > Pyrinomonadaceae > UBA11740. Next base: position 5,241 of record DATANL010000299.1, read on the forward strand.
CAGAGATTTTCCTGAAAATCTCGTGACCATCGAGGAAGCGATCAAGCGGCTGGACACGCCGGCCTCGCCGCGGCCCAACATCGAGCTGCATATGCACGCCCTGATTGCCTCGAACTCTGCCAGCGGTGGCGCCGCCCCTCCGCCCGAACTAAGGGACGTGCTGGAACAGTTGCGTGGGACGCTCAATTATAAGAACTACGAGTTGGCATCGACTGTGGTGCAGCGTTTGACCGATACGCCTAGAGGCCTGAACGGATCGGGAACTGCTGAACTGGCGAGCGGTAATCCATCGGCCCCGATTTCCCTGATGTCCTATGACTGGTTCATTGGCGGAGTTTCGTTGGTCCAGGATGCTTCCGGCTCGTTCAATGTGCAGATGGGTGAGTTCGCTTTTACCACGGTCGTGGGACAGGACAGGGCGAAGGTCCAGACCGCGCTCAGCCTGCGAGACGGAGAAAAAGTGGTAGTGGGAACCTCGACCATGCGTAATCGCGCGCTGGTGGTGGTGCTCACCGTCAAGCTGCTTAAGTGAATGGAGAGCGGGCATCCGTGCCCGCGAGCGACGAAGCGCGAACAGTTGCCGAGCGTGCTACGCGCGCTTTGCGGGCAAGGATGCCCGCGCTCCGTCACGACGCCATCTCCCGCTCTCGCTTTAACAACTCTTCTTTCCGCGCCAGGCCCCAGCGATATCCGCCCAGGCTCTTATCTTCTCTAATCACGCGATGGCAGGGAATGATGAGAGCCGCGTGATTGCTCGCACACGCTCGAGCCACAGCGCGCACGGCTTTCGGTTTGCGAATCGCGGCAGCGATTTCCTGATACGAACGCGTTTCGCCCAACGGGATTTTTCGTAATTCCTCCCAGACTTGCCATTGAAACGCCGTGGCCTGGACGTCGAGCGGCAACTTCGCATTCGGCGCCTTGCCGGCCAGCACGTCGAGCACCTGGTTCAACCACAAGTTCAGCGAAGGGGCAATCGAGGTGTCGCGAGAATCGATCGACGCACTCGGGTATTCGGCAAACAGCTTCGAGATCAAATCAGCGTCCGTATCGCCCAGCGCGACCGAGCACACACCGCGATTGGTGGCGGCTACCAACAGGCGGCCGAGTGAACAATCAGTGGTCGTATAAATGATGCGCATGCCGCGGCCGCCGCGCCCATACGTCGCCGGCGTCATTCCCAGTTGCGCGGCAGATTTTTCGTAGAGACCGCGGCTCGATCCGTAACCCGCGTCGTACATCGCATTCGTGACGGACGATCCGCCCTTCACGTTGTCCTTAAATTTCTTCAGTCGTTGCGAATCGGCGTATTGCCGCGGCGTTAATCCCATGACTTCTTTGAAAGTGCGTTGCAGATGATGCGCGCTGACGCCCATCTCTTCGCTCAACGTCTCGAGCGTTTGCGGCTCTTCGTCATGTTCGTCGAGTGCATGGCAGATGCGGCGCGCGAGTTCGACTCGCGGATCGCTGGTTTGCGTCTGCCGCGGCCGGCATCGCTTGCAGGCGCGGAAGCCCTCGCGTTCCGCTGCTTCGGGAACTTGAAAGAAGCTGACCTGATCGGGCCGCGGCCGGCGCGCCGGACACGAAGGACGGCAATAGATTCCCGTCGATCTCACCGCGAACACAAAACTGCCGTCGCGTGATCGGTCGCGCGTCATGACCGCGTTCCACAGCTCCGGATTGCTCATTACATCTGCCATTGACGTCGTGATTTGTAGCATAGTCATTTTACCTCGATTGAATTTGATGACGCGATGATACGGAGAACGGTTGAATGCTTCTATCCGATGTTTGCGATCAAACTCAGCGTGTCAGAACCGGAAGCGGTAGCGACCGGATCAAGTGAATTGCTCAGCAGAAAGAAGTACCGCAGTT
>DATANL010000300.1:0-3649 GCA_036266295.1 Pyrinomonadaceae bacterium
GAATTCTCTCGTTAATACGGGCAATCGGCAGGCGCCGGTTATCCGGACGCTGGCCGCGACCTCGAAAGCCTGTAGCTATATTCCACCTCCTCATTAAAGAGTCCAAAGTCCCGGGTCCAAAGTCCAAAGTCTTTGTTTCGACATTGGACATTGGACTTTGGACATTGGACTACGCATTAGTCAACGCACGCAGCTCGACCAGCTTGCGCGCCATCTCTTTGAACTCCGCTAACGGCATTACGCCGATGTCGCCCTTTGATCGCTCGCGAACCGCGACAGCTCCCTGCTCCATTTCGCGATCTCCAAGAACCAGCATGAACGGAACTTTCTGCATTTGCGCGTCGCGAATCTTAGCGCCAATCTTATCGTTTCGGACATTCACGTCGACGCGCAAACCGGCGCCACGCAATTCCTGCGCGACCTTGTCCGCATATTCGTTAATTCGATCCGTGATCGGCAGCACGACAATCTGGATCGGCGCCAACCACATCGGGAAAGCACCCGCGTAATGCTCGATCAAAACGCCGAAGAACCTTTCAATCGAACCAAACAAGGCACGATGCACCATCACCGGGCGATGCGGTTTATTGTCTTCACCGATGTATTCGAGCTGAAAACGTTCCGGCAGATTGAAGTCTCGCTGCACCGTTCCCAACTGCCACAGCCGGCCAATCGCATCTTCAATCTTGAAGTCGATCTTCGGGCCGTAGAAAGCAGCCTCGCCCTCGATGCGCTCGTAATCAATCCCGCGCGCGTCCAGGCCCGCTGCCATTTCGGCCTCAGCTTTTTCCCAGTCCTCCTCAGAACCGAGATACATCTTGTTCGTGTCGCTGCCCTTCACCGAAAGCTCGAACTTGATTTTGTCGAAACCGAAAGTCCGCAGCACCTGATATGCGAAATCAACGCAGTCAAAAATTTCCTGCTGCACCTGGCCCGGCGTACAGAAGAGGTGCGCGTCGTCCACGCTGAACCCGCGCACACGCATCAAACCATGCAGGGTGCCTGATAATTCCGCGCGATAGACCGTGCCCATCTCGGAATAGCGTTGCGGCAGATCGCGATACGAACGCTGTTGCGACTTGTAAATGCCGATGTGGAAAGGGCAATTCATCGGCTTGAGCCGGAATTCCGTCTCTTCCAAAGTCGTCGGCGCAAACATCGAATCGCCGTAGTTCTGTTCGTGCCCGCTCGTCTGCCAAAGCTCGCGCTTGGCGATGTGCGGCGTGTAGACAAAACTGTAATTGCGCTTGATCAATTCTTCGCGCAGGTAATCTTCCATCTGTTGGCGAACGATGCCGCCCTTCGGATGCCAGAAGACCAGACCCTGTCCGTACTGTTCCTGAATCGAAAACAGATCGAGTTCCCGGCCCAGCTTACGATGATCTCGCTTTTCGGCTTCTTCACGTTGCTTCAGCCACGCATCCAGCTCCTCCTGCGTGAAGAACGCCGTGCCGTAGATGCGCTGCATCTGCGGACGCTCGGCATCACCTTTCCAGTAAGCGCCGGCGAGTGAAAGCAGCTTGAACGCTTTCAGCTTGTTCGTGTTCGGCACATGCGGCCCGAGACAGAAATCAAGGAAGGGCGAACCGTCGATATAATAAACACTGACTCGTTCGCCGGCCTTTTCGTCGATCAATTCACACTTGAGCGGTTCGTCCCGTTCATTAAAGATGCGTAGCGCCTCAGCCTTCGGAATTTCATCCCGGCGATAAGACATGTTGCGCTTGGCAATGTCGCGCATCTTCTTTTCGATGACCGGGAGATCGGCTTCGGTCAGCGCTCGCGGCGCGATGACGTCGTAGAAAAATCCGTAACGAGGATCTTCCAACAACGCTGGTCCAATACCGAGTTTGGTTCCGGGAAATAGATCCAGGACCGCGGCGGCGAGCAGATGCGCCGTCGAGTGACGCAGCACATCCAAACCTTCGAGCGTCTGCGGCAGAACCGGTTCAATCTTTACCGCATCGCCGTTCGCCTGCGACTCGATGGTGTAAGCGAGATCGACTTCCTGGCCATCAACCCGCGCAGCCAGCGCCTGCTTCGCCAGGTCGCGGTCGAGCTTTTTCAGGGCTTCGCCGACCGTGACCGGCGCAGACATCTCGGCGGCCGGGCCATTATTAACTTGTACCTTTATCTCGCTCATCTAATGCTTGTGTCAGAAGCCCGACCATAAGGGAGGGTCCGCTATTTTCCCCAGCCGCTGGTTGTCAGAGCTGCCCTCCCTTACGGTTGGGCTTCTGACACCCACTCGCGCCTCACGAGCAGAACTCCAAACAGAAGACCGTTCCCCGGCGCTTCCATTCACGATTTACGATTCACGATTTACTAACTGCAAATGATCGGTTTCGATAGGAGCGCCCTCGTCGCCATTCCCTCAGTCGGGACTGGCAATCAAAATGTGAATCGTGTGGTTGTCTTACGATTCATGACGAAGGTCTTCCGGAGCATCCTATCAAAAATTCGAATCAGACAAGCTTAATGCTTATCTTTCGTATAATTACGAATTTGCATAATAACAAACGGCTTTGCTGAGGCGCAAGCCTCAGCTTTGGAGTGCGCTGACTCGTCGGCGCTTTTCCGGCGCAGAAAAAAGCGGTGACAAGTCACCGCACTCCAAAGGTCGGGCTTCTGATACTATACGCGCCCGTCAGTTCAGCTATCCGTTCAGAGGAGCCCTCTAATGACTAAGTTCGTCCGTCTGACCATCGCCGTCTTTGTCTGCACGACTTTCCTTTTCGGCACTTTCCAAATTCGCACGTCCGCACAACGCCCGCCGGCCCGCAACGGTGCGTCAAAAGCCCCCGTCATCGATGGCGTTCCGGACGAAGCGAATCAAAGCGAGATGCGGCAGACGATCGAGTCTTACGTGGCTGATCGCGGCAGCTTGCAGCGCTCGTTCTTCGTGAATAACTCGCCCGCACGCCGGGAGCGATTTCGAAAATTCTACCAGGATAATCTCGACAGACTTCAGAAGATGAACTTCGACGCGATGAGCCAGGAGGGCAAAGTCGATTACATCCTGTTTCGCACCGATCTGGAACACGAACTGCGGCAACTCGATATTGAAGCGAAGCAGCAGGCGGAGATCGAACCTTTGATGCCGTTCGCCAGAACGATCGTGGAAATGGAAGAGACGCGACGCAGCATGACGCCTATCGATCCGGCAAAGTCCGCGACCACATTGAATGGTTTGAAGAAGCAGGTTGATGATACTCGCCGGCGCGTCGAAGCGGGTTTGCGCGGCGGCGATAGCGCCGACGCAGTGCGAGTTAAGAAAACTGTCGCGTTTCGCGGTGTCAACGCCATCAACGCGCTCCGCGGCAATCTGCGCAACTGGTACACGTTTTATAACGGCTACGATCCCGTCTTCACGTGGTGGAACGAGCAGCCGTATCGCGAACTCGATGAGGCGCTGACTTCATACGGCTCGTTCATTAGCGAGCGTCTGATTGGACTGCGAACGGCCGGGCCGGCCAATGCGCCGGGTCAGGGAGGCGGCGGTCAGCGCGGCGGCGGGGCACCTGGAGTCGGCGGACAAGGAGGCGGCGCCGGACAAGGCGGCGGTGGCGGATTTCAACGACCCGGCGGAGCGGCCCAGGCGCGGCCCGGTGACACCAGCGACATCATCGGCGACCCGATCGGTCACGAC
>DATANL010000301.1:0-1661 GCA_036266295.1 Pyrinomonadaceae bacterium
GCCTGCTTGCCCGATTGTCCGCGGTCGGTGCGCTTGCAATTTTTGCTTCATTTCATTTGAGAGCCCGGGCAGCGTCCCGTAGTCGAAGTCGTCCGGCAGCTCGAAGCTTTCGTCGCGCCGATATGCTGCGATATCCGCCGCCTGGCGCGAAAGATAAACATCGTACTTCGCATCGATCTCGATCTGCTCGGCGATCTTCGGTGCGAGCGCGCGAAAGCGCGGCCAGATTTTGGCGAGGTCTGTGATCGTCACATTCGGATACGACAACAGTTCGAATGCCGTACGCCGCTGACCGTCTTTGTTCAACGAAAGGCCGTGGCGTTCTGCCTCCTTCGGTGTGAGTGAAACTGATTTTGCAAATTCGCGCGCATCGTTCAACGCCGAATTGTTTTCTTGGTGCATGCGTGCACGTTCGGCGCCAACGCAGCCGATCGCTATCCCCTTGTCAGTCAAGCGCTGGTCGGCATTGTCGGCGCGCAACTGCAATCGATACTCAGCGCGCGATGTGAACATGCGATACGGTTCGCTTACACCACGCGTCACGAGATCGTCGATCATTACGCCGAGATACGCTTGCGCGCGATCGATGATGATTTCGTCGCCCTCGCCCGCCAAAGCCGCCGCGTTGAGACCTGCAAGAAGTCCTTGTGCCGCAGCTTCTTCATAGCCTGTAGTGCCGTTGATCTGACCTGCGAGAAATAACCCGCGGAGTTTTTTGGTCTGAAGTGTTGGCGCGAGTTCGCGCGGATCGACGTAGTCGTATTCGATCGCATAGCCAGGACGAATGATGCGTGCGTTTGTCAGTCCGGGAATTGTTACGACGAGCGCTTGCTGGACGTCTTCGGGAAGCGATGTCGAAATTCCGTTTGGATAAACGGTGTGATCGTCGAGACCTTCCGGCTCCAGAAAAATTTGGTGGCCGTTGCGCTCGCCGAACTTCACGATCTTGTCTTCGATCGACGGACAGTAACGCGGACCACGGCTTGCGATCTGTCCCGAATACATCGGCGAACGATGAACGTTCTCGCGGATGATTTTGTGCGTGGATTCGGAGGTACGCGTGATTCCGCATTCGATCTGCGGATTTTCGATTTGCGTGGTGAAAATTGAAAACGGCTCGGGTGGATTGTCGCCCGGCTGCATTTCAAGTGCGGACCAATCAATTGTCCGGCCGTCGAGGCGTGGTGGCGTTCCAGTCTTCAAGCGGCCAAGCGCGACTCCGAGATTTTCCAGCGTGCGCGAAAGACCTATCGCGGGCGCTTCGCCGACGCGTCCGGCGGGAATTTGTCTTTCGCCGATGTGAATGAGGCCGCGCAAAAATGTGCCGGTCGTGAGAACGACCGCACCAACTGCAATTTCACGGCCATCCGCAAGCCGGACACCGCTTGCGCGCCCTGACTTGATCAGAAGATCGTCGGCTTCTGCCTCGAGTATTTCGAGGTTCGGCATAGACCCGATCGCAGCCTTCATGGCACGGGCATAGAGTTTCCGGTCGGCCTGGGCCCTAGGGCCGCGCACCGCGGGACCTTTTCGGCGATTGAGGACGCGAAACTGGATGCCGCCGAGATCGGCGATTCGGGCCATAAGGCCGTCCATAGCGTCGATTTCCCGGACCAGATGGCCTTTTCCAAGCCCTCCAATAGCAGGATTACAGGACATGG
>DATANL010000302.1:0-7537 GCA_036266295.1 Pyrinomonadaceae bacterium
ATGCTGAAGTCGCGCGGCGTCACCGTCATGGATGCCGTGCCGTCGTTCTGGCGCAGCTGCACGACGATCCTGAATGCCTTGCCTGAGAGCGAGCGACGCGACCTGCTCGATAATCGGGTGCGTCTAATGCTATCGGCGAGCGAACCACTATCGAGTGAGATTCCGCTCACCTGGATGAATGAGTTCAATCATCCCGCCCAGCACGTTCACATGTTCGGCCAGACAGAAACGGCCGGCATCGTGGCGATGTTTCGCATTCCAGGCGACTTCGATGGCGACAGATTTGTGCCCGTCGGCAATCCGATTGCCAATACGGACATTTACGTTCTTGATGAGAACCAACAGCCCTGCGCCGTCAACGAGTCAGGCGAGTTGTACATCGCCGGCGCCGGCGTCGGTCGTGGTTATCTCAATCGGCCCGAACTGACTGACGAGAAATTTATCGAGCGGGAAGGAATGCGGCTCTATCGGACCGGAGATTGGGCGCGCGTTTCGGCTGACGGCCGGCTTGAATTCGCGGGCCGTCGTGATCAGCAGATTAAGTTGCGTGGCTTCCGTGTCGAACTGGGCGAAATTGAAACTGCGTTGGCCAGGCACCCGTCGGTGCGAGAGTGCGTGGTCGTCGCTCGCGAACAGGGGACCGGCAACGGCGACAAACGTTTGATCGCGTATTTCGTTCCGCAAGCGACCACAGTTTCGGCGGCCGAACTGAGGGCATTTATCAGCGCGCGCGTTCCGGACTATCAAGTGCCGGCGACGTTTGTCGAGTTGGCGGCGCTGCCGTTGTCGGCAAATGGCAAAGTCGATCGCTTGCGTTTGCCGGAAGTGGAAGTGTCGCGCAGCGGCGTCTCGTCCGCGTATGTTGCTCCGCAAAATGAAATCGAAATTCGTCTCGCGAAAATTTGGGGCGAGATTCTCTCGTTGGAACCAATTGGCCGCCACGATAATTTTTTTGAACTCGGCGGCCATTCATTGCTGGCGGCGCAAATTGCGGCGCGCGTTCGCAGTCACTTCGGCTTTGAGACTCCGATTACCATTCTGTTTGAGTTTCCGACCATCAAGCTGTTGGCCGAACGAATCGCGAGCGGCGGCGGCGATCCGGTTCGCACCATCGCAAAGGCGACGCGGAGCGAAGAGATCCCGCTTTCTTTCAATCAACAGCAATTTTGGTTGCTCGAGCAGGTGAGTCCAAATCGGGCGACTTACAACGTCAGCACGGGTTTGCAGATCGATGGGCCTCTGGACGTCGAGAAGCTACAGCGGGCGATCGATCGCATCGTGGATCGCCATGAGATTCTGCGCACGAACATCGTGACGACACACGACTCGGCTGCACAGATTGTTTCACCGGCATTATCCATTCCGGTGCGAATGACCGATCTGTCGATGCTGCAGGATGAGCCGGCGACGTCGCAACGCGCCGCGATTGTTAACGAAGAGCGCAACCATTTTTTTGATTTAGCCAATGGACCACTGATGCGCGTACGGCTGTTGAAGTTCAGCGACCAGCAGCATGAACTGCTGTTTACGCTGCACCACATCATCTGTGATGGCTGGTCGATGAATGTACTGCTCCGCGAGCTTACGCAACTCTATCTGAAGAACCTTGATACGAGCGTCCTGCCTCAACTTTCAATTCAATATGCCGACTTTGCGGTGTGGCAACGTCGTTGGATCGAAGATGAAACGATCGAACGCCAACTGAAATATTGGCAGGAGCAGCTGGCTGATGCTCCCAGTGCGTTGGAGTTACCGACTGATTACGAACGCCCGCCGGTTAGGACTTACGAAGCTGGTTGCGTATCGGCAAAGCTGCCTGACGAACTTACCGAATCACTCAAGGCGTTTAGCCGGAAACAGAACGTCACGCTGTTTACGACCCTGCTGGCGGCGTTTCAGACGCTCTTATTCCGTTACAGCGGACAAGACGATGTGGTTGTCGGAACCCCGGTCGCCGGCCGCACGATGCTTGAAAGCGAAAACTTGATCGGGGCCTTCGTAAACACCGTCGCCCTGCGCGCTGATCTGAGCGGCAGTCCTGCGTTCCAAGATGTGCTCGCGCGGGTTCGCCAAACGATGATCGATGCTTTCAGTCACCAGGAACTTCCGTTTGCGAGAGTCGTCGAAGCATTGAATCCTGAGCGCAGAGCTAATCGCTCGCCAATCTTTCAGGTCATGTTTTCGTTTCAGAACGTGCCCGCGCCCGAGCTGGCCCACAACGGCACCAAATTCACGACCATGCAGGTGGCGAATGATGTTGCCAAGTTCGATCTCACGCTCGAGGTTGCGGAATCGGCGAACGGCCTCGCGATTTCATTCGAATACGCGAAGGACCTGTTCGCCCCGGGCACCGTCAATCGCATGCTGGGGCATTTTCTTAACGTGTTGACCGGCGTGGTTGATGATCCGGCGCAAGCAATCGTCGATATCGAGTTGCTGACTTTCGAAGAGCGCCAGGAACTGCTCGTTGAATGGAACCGGAACCACATCGCTCTGCCGGAGGTTGCAGGCATTCATCAACTTTTCGAAGCTCAAGCCGCCGAAACCCCCGGCGCAGCGGCGCTCGAGTTTCGTGGACAACAGCTGACCTATCGTGAGTTGAATGCCAGAGCGAACCAGCTGGCGCACAATCTGATCAAGCGTGGAATTGGCGCCGAAGCCATGGTCGGCGTCCACGTCGAACGAAGTTTCGAAATGATTGTCGCGATTCTGGGCGTGTTGAAGACAGGCGCCGCCTACGTCCCTCTTGATCCGACATATCCGCGCGAGCGCATCGCCTTTATGATTCAGGATACGGCGGCGCGCATCGTAATCAGTCAAAGCCATCTGTCGCTGAACATCGACAGCAGTGTTGAGCTGATTAATCTCGACGAAGTGATTAATGCGAATGAATGCGTGACCAATCCGGCCGTTCCGGTCTCGTCTTCACAAGTCGCGCTCGTTCTTTACACCTCAGGCTCGACCGGCAATCCCAAGGGCGTGATGCTCGAACACCGATCGCTGGTGAATTTTGCGAGCGCCGCCAAATCAACCTACGGCATTAACGGCGCCGATCGAATCCTGCAATTCGGCTCGCTCTCCTTCGATCTCAGCCTCGAGGAAATGCTGATCAGTTTGACCACCGGCGCGTGCCTGGTCTTACGCACCGCGGAAATGATTAGTACCCCGAAAGAATTTCTGGCGCGATGTGAAGAGTGGAATCTGTCTGTGCTCGATTTGCCGACCGTCTACTGGCACGAGCTGACGGACGCGTTGAGTAAGCAGGGACTGACGCTGCCGCGCAGCATTCGCACGGTAATTATCGGCGGCGAAAAGGCGTCGTCCGATCGGGTCGCGGCCTGGCAAAGGATCGTCGGAAACAAAGTTCGTCTGCTGAACAGCTATGGACCAACCGAAACGACTATCGCCGTCACGTGGTGCGACCTGAGCGCGCATCCGCCCGCAGCGCTTGAAAAATGCACTCCGATTGGCAGGCCTTATCCGAACGCGAAAGCGTATGTGCTCGACGCGCAACTTCGTCCAGTGCCGATTGGCATTCACGGTGAGTTGCACGTCGGCGGTCCGGGTGTGGCCCGTGGTTATCTCAATCGCGCGGACTTAACCTCGCAAAAATTCATCGCGAACCCGTTCAGCGATGATCCGTCTGACCGTCTCTACAAAACGGGCGACGTGGTCCGTTATCACGATGACGGCAACATCGAATTTCTGGGTCGCTCTGACAATCAAATTAAGATTCGCGGTTTTCGCGTTGAGCTCGAAGAGATCGAACGAGTGATCAGGAGCCATGAAGCGGTCGCGAACTGCGTAGTGATTGCCACCGGCGGAGATGACAAGCGTCTCGTGGCTTATCTCATCACGAACGATAATTCGCGCGCCGCTATTCCCGGCCTGCGTAGTTTGCTCAAGGCGAAACTGCCGTCCTACATGATGCCCGCCGCGTTCGAAGTGCTGGCAGAGTTCCCGCTCGCGTCGAGCGGCAAAATCAACCGGCGCGCTTTACCTGAGCCTCAGTTCAATCGAGCGGCAGCGGACGCGACGATCGACCTGCCCACGACGCCGCTGGAAGAAATGCTGTTAGCTGCCTGGCAAGAAGTTCTGAAGGTCGACGTCATCGGCGTGCACGAAAACTTTTTCGATCTGGGTGGCCACTCGTTGTTGGCGTCACGGTTGGTTGCGAACGTGAGAAACACCCTCGACGTCGAATTCAACATGGTCGAGGTCTTCGAAGCTCCCACGATTTCCGGACTCGCTGAGATGCTGTATCCACGGATTGCGCAGCGTGAATCGGACGCAGAGTTGGCAAAGCTGATTGAGGAATTGTCCGGTCTGTCCGACGAAGAAGCGCAGTTGCGTCTGGAAAGCGAGTTGGGCCTGCAGCCGGCGATGGCCTGAGAACCCTTCGACCCAAAAACCCAACAAAAACCGCACAATTCGGCTGGAAGCGAGGCTTCGTTGCGACTTTACCTCATATGAGAAGCCGATGCCTCTTTGGTGGACTGTTGCGACGTCGCGCTCTCTCAAGAACGAATGACCAACCTCGAACAGAACCCGATGACTGACGCGACGTTGCTGGGTTTCAGCGTCGACGCGTTAATTTCGTCTGCCAAACCCGGCACGATCGATCGAGCGTCTCTGCGCAAAGTCATACCCGGTCTTTTCTATGCGAAGCTGTTCGTGCTCGCGACGCTGTTGGGTGTCGCAGTTGGTGGCGTGATTGCCACGAGTGGTTTGACGAGGATCGTTATACAGATTCTGCTCGGCGCGCTGCTGGCCCACGCAACTGAGTTAATCCATCAATGTCTGCATCGCACCGCCACTGGCCGCGCGGCGCGCGACCAGGCGTTCGGCATGATCATCGCGACGCCTCTGGGTATTTCATTTTGGCGCTATCTCGCGGATCACTTTGCACACCACAAAGACGTCACCATAGAAAGTTTCAGTTACAACTATCAACGCATGGAATCGCCGTCGTTGACGACGCGCATCGCTGGTTTTGTCCTGCACGTCTCGATGGTAAATCACTTCGTCGACACGCTTAAGTGGATTGGCTATGCGCTGACCGGCCGGCTGGAAGCGAAGCTCGAAGCCACCCGTCCCGGATTGAATCCGCAAATCGTGCGCCGCGTTAAGGGCGACTATCTGATGATGGTCGCGCTCATGATTCTCGCCGTCGTGGTCACGATTACCTTTGAGACCAACCTCGTGATTCAGCTTTGGTTAATTCCGATGATCATCGGCTGGGCCCCGATCCATGCGTTGATTGAATTGCCCGAGCATTGGAACTGCGAAACGTCGAGCCGCAACGCCAGATTGAACACGCGTAGCATTCGCGCGAGCTGGTTGATGCGCTGGTTCGTCAACCATAACTGCAATCACGTCGGTCATCACATGGATCTGAATGTGGCGACCGAGCGTCTGCCCGATTACGAAGCTGTCTTGATGAATGAAGAACCATTTAAGTATTTCGAACAATCGTATCCGCGCTTTTATTTTCGTTTCTTCCGCTACCTGCTGACGGGTGCGTCCTGATCGCCGCTGCATGAACGTAAATCCCCAGGTCGCCAACTCAAATGTCGCGCAACAACTCGCGGCGCTTACCGGCGCGAAGCGCGCGCTGCTTGAACTGCAGTTGATGAAGAAGCAGCAGCGGAATGAGAAGCCGCGCCAGACGATCACAGCGCGAAATTTGAAGTCGGCGCCGCTCTCCTACAACCAGCAGGGCCTTTGGGTCCTGAATCAATTGATGCCGGGCGAGTCGGTCTATCATTCGACGTCAGCGGCGCGCCTGCACGGTCCGCTGGATGTACCCGCATTGAAGAAGGCATTGCAGGCGATCGTCGCGCGTCATGACGGATTGCGGACGATTTTTCAGATCGTTGATGGTGAACCGCAGCAACTAATTCAGGACATCGCGCTCGATGTTCCGTTGATCGATTTAGCGACGATGGACGAAGCGCACAGGGAAACCGAAGCGCTGAATATTCTCAGACACGAAGCGCGCCGGCCTTTCGATCTGTCCACCGGACCGCTCATTCGAAGCGTGATTGTGCGGATGCGCGACGACGAACACATTCTGCTCGTCGCTTTGCATCACATCGTGACGGACGGGTGGTCTTTCGGCATTCTCCATCGCGAGCTGTCATCGTTCTATGAAGCGTTCGCCGCGGGCCGTCCGTCGCCATTTGCCGACTTGCCGATTCAATACAGCGACTTTGCGATGTGGCAGCGTCAGTGGTTCGAAGGCGAAGTCTACGAGTCGCAACTCGCGTTTTGGAAAAAACAGTTTGCGACCATGCCGGCGCCGTTGGAACTGCCCGCTGATCATTCACGTCCTGGCGCGCAGGCGCACCGCGCGTTTCGCGGTGATCGCCAAACGATTACCTTGCCGGCTGATTTGACGCGCCGCATTCGATCGCTCTGTCAGAAAGAGAACGTCACGCTCTTCATGGTGCTGATGGCGGCGTATCAAATCCTCTTGCACCGCTACACGGGCGAAGAAGACATCGTCGTCGGCACGCCCATCGCCGGACGGCGACTGCCCGAAGTCGAAGATCTCATCGGCCTCTTCATCAACACGCTCGCGATTCGGGCGCAGGTTTCGGGCGACTCGACCGTGCGCGAGTTTCTCAATCAAGTGAAGCAGGTCGCGCTCGGCGCCTATTCGCATCAGGATTTGCCGTTTGAGCGCCTGGTGAAGGAGTTGCAGCCGGAGCGCACGCTCGCGCAAAACCCTCTGTTCCAGGTGATGTTCGTGCTGCAGAGCGAAGAGGTCCAGCCGCTGAATCTGTCCGGCGTTACGGCTGAACACTTTCGCATCGATCACGTGATGGCGAACTTCGATCTGACGCTGGAGATCACCGACGACGGCGACCAGCTGGTTTGCCTTTTTGAATCAAACGCGGATTTGTTCGAGCGCGACACGATCGCGCGGATGATGACGCATTTCAAAAACGTTCTGGAAGGCATTACCGCCGATCCGGAGCAGAAGATTTCCGACGTTCCATTGCTGAGTGAAGACGAACGGCGCCAGTTGCTGGTGGAATGGAACGACACAAAGACTGAATATCCGTCGACGCGAAGCATTCAGGAGTTATTCGAAGAGCAAGCCGCTTTGACGCCAGAGGCGGCGGCTTTGATTTGGGATGACGGTGAGTTGGCCTATCGCGACTTGAACGCTCGCGCAAATCAACTTGCGCGCTACCTTCGCGAACGTGGCGTTCAGGACGACACTCGGGTCGCCGTCTGTATGCACCGCTCGCCTGACTTGATCGTCGCAGTGTTGGCGATCTTGAAGGCGGGCGGTGCTTATGTTCCGCTCGATCCGGCTTATCCGGAAACCCGTCTGGAATTCATGATGACAGATTCCGGCGCGCCGCTGATGCTCACGCACAGTGCGATCGCTGCGAAGCTGCCGGCGAATGATTCCGTGATCTGCATTGATGCGCTCGGAGATCGACTGGGCCGGCAAAGCGAAAGCGATCTCGAATCAGCAAGTGGCGCCGACAACCTCGCGTACGTCATGTACACATCAGGCTCG
>DATANL010000303.1:0-2119 GCA_036266295.1 Pyrinomonadaceae bacterium
GGCCGGACCAAGCTTCATAGTCAATCTTGTAATTCTCTTGCGATAGCTCCAGTTCGCAACGAAATCCTGCGAGTTTTCCCGCTCAAAGAAAATTCTTCGTCATATCGCGCGCACAGGGAACGCAGGTTGCCCGGTTATAGCGCGAGTCTTGACCCCGACACCTTAAAGAGAATCAAAAAGGAGACTGCGACCATGTTAGTTACCAAGAAAATGCTGCTTGCTTTGACGCTAGTTGGTGCGATCGTCGGCGCCGGAATCGGATCGTTGGCCACGAGGTCATCATCACAAACTACCGCCGCAGCAAACACGGGTTTAGATACGGCGAAGGCCGCAACCATAGACTATAACCGTACGCCGGAGCAGATTTCGGCGACCAACAGCACACAGTTCAGTACGACCGAAGAGCAGAGTGCATATCGGCAGGGCTTCGACGCCGGCTTTTCGGCTTGCGAAGGCAGCGCGACCAGTTCATCTTCATCGCGACAGGCTGTTTATGAACCGAGTCGCTCGAGCTCGCGGACGGTGCGTCGTTCATCGAATTCGCGACGCGTCTATTATGATTACAACAACACGTCGCGAGGCCGCACGTTCTGGCAGAAGCATCGCGACAAGTTGACGTTGGCGATGGGCACTGGCCTGGGCGCTGCGATTGGCGGCCTGGCGGGTGGCAAGAAGGGCGCCGGCATCGGCGCGCTGGCGGGACTCGGTGGGTCCGCACTCTACACGTACAAGTTGCGTAAGCGCACACCTCGTTACTAAGTGGAGCTTCGTGTGAATCGAATAGCGAAACTTCTGGCGGTTCTAATGATCGTCGCCGCGGTGGGCGGAAGGGCAGTCTCTTTGGGGGCTGCCCTTCTCGTGCCGCAACAGCGCGGTCAGCGGCCGCGGACAGCGGCGCCACCGCAGCACCCGGCAATGCTGCCGCGACCTGTGACTTTTCAGGAGGTTCGTGGTCGTGGGTTGTTAGTCAGTACCTGGATCAATTCGAGAGGGCCTTTCAATTTCGCCGTCGATACCGGGGCCGGCATCACGGTGATTTCACCACGCGTGGCCAGTACGGCCGCCGTCGCGATTCAAGCGGGACCGGGACCACAGATCGCGGGTTTGAGCGGAGCAATTGTGTCGGCTCAAGCGGGAACGGTTCAAACGATCGCACTGGGCGATGCGCAGAACTCTCTGCCCGGCAGGACTAATCTGATCATCAGTAGCGGTCTGCCGTCGAATCTTGATGGCTTGCTGGATCCGAACGATGCCTTTGGATCGCTCGGATACACGATCGATATTCCGCAACGACAACTTTCATTCTTTGATCCGCGCGAGTCGCCCTTGAGTCCGCGATCGCAGCCTCGCGATGGCGCAGTGGTGACCTGGCGCGAACAGGGTGGGAGCCACAGGCCGTTTGTGACTTTGAGCACCGGTGAGCAGGCATTGCTCGATACGGGTTCGAGTTTGGGGCTGGGAGTTCATGATCCAAATCCCGCGCCCGTCTATTCGCGTTCGTCGGCTGTGCATGACGTGGGCGGCAGCGTATCAACGCGCAGAGTCGCGCCGCGGACCGTCTCGATCGGCGCGCTGGAACTGCGCGGCGTTCCTACCGACATGATTTCCGGTGCGGCTTCGGATGCGCCCGTGTTGCTCGGCTTAAATGCTCTGCGTCCATTCAGATTGCGTTTCGATCCTCTTCATAAGTTGATCGAGATCGCCCCCAGCTACTGACGTCGTGTCAAAACGCGGGGCGTCGGCTGCCGGATCACATAGCACGATTCCATTCGGTGCGTCCTGTCGAATTAAGGACTTCTTGATCCCATCGCTACCGCTCAGGGTTCTGACACGTACAGTTTTGAACGGAAACCGGCTGTTGACAGTCCGATTGAACTCCTGCATATTCTGCAATTCGATAGGAACCAGGTCACTCTCCTGTTATTCGACTTCGTGATTCACACAAACAGTCGTGGGTGGTATCAGCAGTTAACCCGGCGCGGATAAGTCTGCGCATCGATGTCCAAGGAAACGATCTCATGAAAATATTATCGCTGGTCCTGGCGCTGTCGCTCGCAGTCATCATGTTGGGTTGCTCGGGTAAGGTGGCCGTCAACTCGAACCCGCCCGCCAATAAAAC
>DATANL010000304.1:0-5053 GCA_036266295.1 Pyrinomonadaceae bacterium
GGCTCAGCGCTGAACATGACGAGCATCGCCTTTGGGCCAATCGCATCGGCGACTTGCTTGCGCCGCGCCGCCAATTCTTCCAAACGCTTCGCCTCGTCAAAGACCGGCGCGGGCGGCGTAACGTGAACCGGTGAAGCGGGCGCGACGTCGGCGGTCGCAACCGAGAAAGGCAGACTTAGGCTCAGCGCCGCGACGACGAAAAGACACAAGACGGCAAATGATTTTCGAATTCTCATAGATTCAATTTCGGAAATTGCTTGACCCATTCTGAGGTCGGAACCGATCAACTACGGCTGCGGGCGATTTTCATTGCTGTTGCCGTTCTGGTTTCGCTTGCCGCGACGATCAGGCGGCGCCGGAATAGTAGTCGTCTTACCGTTAGGTCCGATCATAATAACGCTGCCGTCTGGTTGCCTAATCATGCGGCCACCATTTGGCAGCACCCGCACTTCCGGCAAGCGGAGCGGAGGCCGGCGCTCCTCACCCGGTGGACGCATTGGCTCGAAAGGCGGCTGTCCCGGTTGTGGATTGCGATCGCGCCCGCGATTTGGATCGCCCGCATGCGCCGGATCGAATGCCTCAGGTGGTGGGAAATTTTTGAACGGGTCTTTAGCTTTCGGATCGGGGTTCGTTGGCGCATTGCTCTGCGCCTCGGTCTTCGACTCGGGTTTCGACTTATCAGTCCTCGCCTGGTTCGTCTTTGCGGTTTCGGTCACGCTCTTTAATTCAGTGTTGGGCGCAACGGAATTATTCGCCGGCTCAGACGGTTGCGACGACTGCGACGATTGAGTTTGAGTTGATGATTGCGGCTCGACGGGCTGCGTCAGGTTCTGTTGCGCGCGCTGACGGCGATAAGCGTAGAATCCGGCGACACCGCTGGCAACCGCAATCAATAAAACTGCCGCAGCGGCAATCAGTTTCCAGTTGGTCCGGGCCGGCGCGGGCACGATAGCGGCCCCGCCAGTTGTGACTGTCCGCACGTTCGTCGCTTCGCCCGCGACCAGAGTCTGCGCTTCGCTCGAAAAAGAGGGCGAAGTCATGCGGCGCGTTTGATCTCCAACCAGCCGCGTGGCCTTGTCGGACGTGACCGTGGCCGAAGCGGCGGACGCGGGTCCGCCCGCAGTCACGAGTGTCTCTTCGCCTTGATACGAGTCCGCCTGTCCTCCTAAGGCGCGACGCATATCGCTCGCGTTTGCAAACCGATCATCGCGCTTCTGCGACATCGATTTAGCGAGCACATTCGCAAGCCCAACGCCCACTTCGGGACAAACTTCGTTCGCTGGCAGCAAAGGATCGTCCTGCCCGTTAACGATGGCCGACGCGCGACTGAGTGCATCGGGCGGCTTCACGTTCGTCACCAGGTGGTAGAGGGTCGCGCCCAACGCATAGAGGTCGCTGCGCGCGTCCGTGCCCTTCCCCTGGACCTGTTCGAGCGGCGCGTAGTTTGGCGTGTATCCAAAGATGCTCGCCGAGGTCGTCACCGCAGTCAGTTGGCCCGCCGATCCTTTGGCCAAACCAAAATCCAAAAGAACTATCTGGCCGCGCGCGGTGAGCTTCAAATTTTGTGGTTTGATGTCGCGATGAATGATTTGCGGGTCCTGCGTGTGCAGGTAATCAAGCGCATCGCAAAGTTGATCGGCCCAACGCATAACCTCGGATTCAGAAAACGGAGCGTTCCGGGCAATCAGCATCTCCGAAAGATCCTGCCCCGCGATGTACTGCATCACCAAAAACTGGCCTTCGCTCTCCGTAAAGTGATCGCTCACGCGCGGCAACGCCGGATGATGCAGCCGCGCCAACAACCGCGCTTCACGTTCGAATTGCTTGCGCAGTTTCTCGTCCGTAAACAATGTCTCTTTGAGCGCTACGGTCGTATCGAGCCGTTCGTCAACCGCTTCGTACACCGCGCCCATACCGCCCTGCCCGAGCTGGCGAATGATGCGATAACGTGCCTGTAAAAATGTTCCTTCAGTAAGCATTACCAATACGGTCGCGAGAAGTGGGAGTCTACCATTCTGTCCAACGCAAGGCCAACGCTTATGGTTTCATTGTTTGTGCATCCGCGGCGACGTTTGTTTCACCAATTAGTAAGACGAACGACGGACACCACTGGTCTTTGATGATCAATACTTTGAGCGTATGCTAGCCGCACATGAGCAGCCCCATCGAAGGCCCGGTAATTGACATCACGCCGAACAAACCCCGACGCCAACGCTGGAAATGGCTAATCGTCGTTGCGCTTGTCCTTCTCATTTTCATTGCTTCGCGCGCAGTTACGATTTACATCTCTGCCGCATGGTTCGGTTCGCTTGGATACGCGTCCATCTTTTGGTTCATCTTTCGCGCCAAGCTGGAACTGTTCTTAATCTTCTTCGTCGTCACGACCATCGTTTTGCGCGGCGCCTTCTGGCTAATCGAACGCGCATTTTCATCATTCTCGTTTGGCCAACGAACCGTCTTTATCAATCAACAACCCGTGAATTTCTCGCCGGCGCGTCTGCTGCGGCCGTTGGCTTGGATCGTTTCGATCATCGCCGGCGTCGTCTTCGGACTTGGGATGCGCGAATCGTGGCGTAGCTTTGCCCTCTATTTTCACCAGGCGCCAACAAATCAAACCGATCCAATTTTCGGTAAGCCGATCGGATTCTATCTGTTCACGCTGCCGGTGTATGACGCGATCAGCTCGTGGGTGGTGTCGTTAGCGTTCATCGCGCTGGTGGCCGCGATCATCTACGCGGCCCTGGCGATGACTCAACAAGGCCTCTCAACGTCGGGCGATTCGGGCAAGGCCCGGCGCGTGAGTTTCGCCACCGTTTCGGTGCCGCTGGCCGCGTGGCTCGTCATCCTCGGATGGCGTTTTGTCCTGTCACGTTATCCGTACCTGTGGGGAGATCATCAGACCTTTTCGGGCGTCACTTACGTCGAGGCGAAGCATTTGCTGCCCGCCTATGTTTGGGTCGCCGCGGCGCTGGTAATCGCGGCGTTGATTTGCCTCGTCAACGGTTTCGCTGTGCGTAAGTTTCGATTGCTGATCGCGGCCCTGGCGATTCCGGTCGCGGTCTACGTCGTCGGCGTTTTAATCGTCCCGGCATACGTCACCAGCTTTATCGTTAAGCCCAATGAACTCGGGCGCGAGACGGAATACATCAAATACAACATGGCGGCGACGCGGGCCGCGTACGGCCTCGATCGCATCGAACAGCGAAACTTCGACGCGAATACCACCGCCGACGCTTCCGATCTGCAAGGCAATCGCGCGACGCTCGACAATATTCGATTGTGGGATTGGCACGCGCTCAAGGACACGCTGTCACAGATCCAGGCGATCCGGATTTACTACGATTTCACGGACGTCGACGTCGACCGCTACATCATCGGCGGCCAAAACCGGCAGATGATGATCGGCACACGCGAAATCAACGTCGATCGTCTGCCCGAGTCCTCGCGAAATTGGGTCAACGAAAAATTGATCTACACGCACGGCTACGGCATCACCATGAACACCGCGAACGGCTTTGACTCGGAAGGCATGCCGAAATTTGTGCTTTCGAATATGCCGGTTGAATCTACCGCTCCCGAACTCAAGGTCACTCGCCCCGAAATCTACTTCGGCCAGGAAACCACCCATGACGTTTACGTGAAGACCAAGCGCCTGGAGTTCAACTATCCACAGGGCGAAACCAACAACCTGACAGCCTACGAAGGCAGCGGCGGCATTGTGGTCGGAGGTTTCTTCAAGCGTTGGCTGCTGGCCTGGGCCCTCGATGACGTGACCAAGCTGCCTTTTTCGGATGACGTGACCGGCGAAAGTCGCGCGCTCATTCATCGCAACATCCGCGAAATCGTCGACGGCATCGCGCCATTTCTGGTTTACGACAACGACCCTTACATGGTCGTCAATTCAGAGGGCCGCCTTTTTTGGATCGTCGACGCCTTCACCGAAAATGAGAATTACCCTTTCTCGCGTCACTATCGCGCCGGCGACAAAAACGTCAACTACATTCGCAACAGCGTCAAGGCTGTGATCGACGCTTACAACGGCACGACCACCTTCTACGTTTTCGATCCAAACGATCCTTTGATTCAAAGCTATCGCGCAATTTTCCCAACGCTGTTTCACGATCAAAAGGAAATGCCCGCCGATCTGCGGGCCCACGTACGTTACCCTGAGACGCTGATCAAAACTCAGGCTGAAGTCTTCGCCCTCTATCACACGCAGGAAACAAACTCCTTCTTCCAACGCGAAGATTTGTGGAACGTCGCGCGCCAGGCCGCGCCGAGCCAGGACAAACAGCAACAGTCGGCCGAACAATCGATGGAGCCTTACTTCGTGCTGATGCAGTTGCCCGGCGAAAAGCAAGGCCTGGAATTTGTCGAGATTCTTCCCTTCACGCCGTCGAACCGAAACAACATGATCGGCTGGATCGCCGGGCGTTGCGACGGTGACAATTACGGTTCTCTGATGGCCTATAATTTTCCGAAGTCACGGCTCGTCGATGGACCCGCGCAAATCGAAGCTCGCATCAATCAGAACGCGCAGCTATCGGGCCAGTTCACGCTTTGGAACCAGCAGGGTTCGCACGTGCTGCCCGGACACCTGCTGGTAATTCCAATTGGACGCTCGTTGCTTTATGTCGAGCCAATTTATCTGAAGGCCGAACGCAGCCCGATGCCCGAACTTCGTCTGGTGGTGCTGGCGACGCAGGACCGGCTCGCGTACGGGTCCAATTTTGATGAGGCGCTGAACAATCTGTTTGGCGAATCCGCGAATGCGCCGGCCCAAACCAAATCGCAAACGCCGCCACCGAACTCGACATCCGGCCCACAAACCTCGGCGTCGCCGCAACCTTCGGCCACACCCAACCTGCTGCAGTTAATCAACCGCGCGATTCAGGAGTTCGATGATTATCAAAAGCTGACTTCCCAGGGTAAGTTGGGAGAAGCGGGAAAGAAATTAGAAGAACACAAGCGCACGCTGGAAGAAATCAAGAAAGCCACCAACAAGCAGCCATAGCTACTTAAGCTTCTCCTCGAGCTTTTTAGCATCAGCGAC
>DATANL010000305.1:0-3732 GCA_036266295.1 Pyrinomonadaceae bacterium
TGAGGTTGGGCTTTTGCGTCGAGTCCATTGATCGCTACGCAGATCGATCACAACGCGTTGATAGACGAACGCGAACTCTAACACAGATTGAGGTTTAGTTTAGAGAACAGAAAGAGCTAAAAAACATCTAGCCCCGTGGGCGGATCTGTGAATCGTTCAGCCAACGTTTGTTGATAGACGAGTTCCCATCCGAGCACCGTCGCGCCGGCAACAATGATCAGCAGGATCACGGTAATGAGGCGGACTTTGCGCGCTGACATCATAGCGATCAGAGTAGAAGTTTGCGGCTGGATTAGCTCTCGCCGTTCTCGTCCCTGAGCATACGGCAATCGCCCTGAAAGACCGCGCCAGGTTTAATCGAGAGAGTCCGCGTCGCGATGTTGCCGCGCACTATCGCTCCCGCACTGACTTCGACTTTCTGGTGACCGATGATATCGCCGACCACCGTCCCGTTGACGACACAGACGGCAACATCGATCTCAGCTTCGACCTTCGCAGACGGATCCACGATCAAAGTGCCTTTGTCCGAAAACACTTTGCCGGCGACGTGTCCATTGATGCGCAGAAGATCCTTGAAACTGATCTCGCCGTTCAGCTCCGGTTCGCCTGATCCGTTACGCAGCCGTTGCTTGATCGTCAGCGTGCTGGCGGCCGCGCCTAACAGACCGCAGATCGTGCCATCAACTGCGATGGTCCCGCGGTAAGTCACTTCGCCGGTAATCACCGGAGTGCGTGGCTGAAAAGTCGCCGCCTTTCGTGGCTGAGCAGGCGGTGATACGGAATGAAGTTCGGGTCGGGCAGCAGGCGGTCGCGTAATCAGATGCGGCCCGCTTGGGCCGATCGCGTTTACTTTCGCTTGTGCTGCAACCAGGTCGGGCGCGCACGCCTCGTCTTGCAAAGCGGGCTTGGCAGCAGGCATCGAGATTTCTCCTCGGAAGCCTTCGGGGGCTTTCCTATCTATTCATTTTTTGTGGGAAGCTGCCCGCCCTGGTCGTGCGCCGAGCGAGCCTTAAAGAAAACCAGCAAAAAGTGAGCGCACGTTACCACAGCAATCGTCCGCGTTCAAGACCCTTTGTTAATAAATTGTGGCGGCCGGCGGCACCGGGCCGCCGCAGTCGCAAAGACCTCATAGACGAGATCATTTTTGACTTGCCCTTTGTCTCGTTGAAAATCCTGCCGATCATCCAAACGAACGCGTAAACGGAAGCTTTGATAAAGAATCCTACTCACACTGCCCCGAAAAAATTTTATTTATTGATGGGCTTAAAACTTGTCGCACTTTGCGAAATATCTAGTCATTGACGGCCATTCTCGATGGTGTTAGAAAGCACGCACTCTGTGAGTCACAAGTCCCAAAAGCTTTAGGTGCGTGGCTCTCGAATCGTCAGCCAATCATGTGTGCGAACCGTTCGCACCAAGTACCCAGGGTCATCAAGCGGGTTGTCTGTGCCCACGGCGATTTTGCCGATTGGGACTCGTTAGTCACCTTTGAGAAGAGGTCTATTTGGTCTTCTCATTACTTTCGAAGGAGAAAACGCGATGAAACATAAAATCGTTCTGTGCGCTCTGCTGCTGATGTTTGGGTTTGCTGATCTGGCGGTAGGAAGAAATTTACTGCCAAACAACCGCGCCGAGGTTGGCGGGCCATCGGTTCGCAACCTGCAGTCGTTAGTCTCATTGGAAAAGTTGCCTTACAAAAATCTTCGCGATGCTTCGCAGTATTCAACGTTCGTAGCTGAAGACCGGTCGAGTGTGACGTCCGCGGCGTCGAGACCCATCCTGCTAAACGCCTTGCCTTTCAAAAATATTCTTAACGCCGGCAAGTGGTCTCGAATGCTAACGGGCAGGGCGCTAATGAGTCGGTTGAAAAAGAACGCCCACGTCCCGCAAGACGGCGACGAAATGTTTATGGTTCTGGAGTACGGAGGGGGAGGCTGTAACTGGAGCTGCTGTTTCAAGCAGTGCATGGGCAGCGCTATGGCCGGAACCGGCACTCTATGCACCAGTAACTGCACTGCTTGTGGCATGACTGGTAATGCATGGCCGTGTGCGGTTTGTGTGGGCTGCGGAACCGTAGGCTTTGCCGCGATCGAGTTCTGTAGTCTGCATTGTTGCGTCGATCCCGGGTGTTAGAGCCAACGGGGCAAGACGTTACCTCGCTGAGTGCAAAATGAAGACTGAACGCGTAGCCGAGGGTTAGTCTGTCAACGAAAGGAATGACTGCCATGAAATTCATTTCGCAGCTTATAGGATGCGTGCTCACGTTTGTCCTTGTTCTTGGAATGGCGCCTGCCTCTCAAGGTCAGACTTCGGCAGGCCGCAGCCAGAATCCGAAAGACACAAAGAAACTCCAGGTGTTGACGGAAATGGAACGCAGAGGGCTGGAGAATCTCGATCGCGTGGCGCTGGAGGCCCGTCAAATCGACAACGTAGCTATTCGTACGGAGTTGCAATCACTTATCGGGGATGCGTTGTGGGACTTTGATAAATCGCATGCGCGAAGCATTTTTGTCGACGCATTCAAAAATGCTTCCGCCATTCCCGACAAACGGCAAGCGACGGTTGCGAAAACGCAGGTGCTTGAGCGAGTGTGGGCGCGCGATCGGGCGCTGGGTGAAGACCTGATGAAGCAGCTTGCGGATCAAAAGGAGGACACGAAAAACGATCCGCACGGAGATTTCGGCGTCGCCACCCAGTTCGGGATGAAAGCCAGTCCAGTGAACCAGCAAAAACTGGAGCTCGCCAGGGAACTGCTCGACGTCGATTCACGCGCCTCCGCCGAATTAATCGGCAGCAGTCTGCAAAATGACGTAAGTTTTCCCGGCATAAACCTGCTCGCGCAATTAAGAGCCATCGATCCGCAGGCTGCCGACATAATTTTTCAACGGGCTGTCCCTCGATTGGCAAATATGTCTGACACTGCCGGAATTATGGCAGCGATCGCCATGGGTGATTATTTGGCTCCATCGTGCGCCCTGTGTCCGTCGGCCACGAATGGCCCAAGTGCGACGATCTATTACCACTCCGCATACAGCCTGCTACGGCGATCGCTCGGACAATCTGTGGTGCCGCCCCCTTTGAAACGCGATCTGCAAGATCGACTCGGACAATATTTTCACGAAACGCAAGCGATGCTGGCGTTGACGTTGAGCAGATTCGCGGGGCCGGCGGATCTTCCTCAATTGGATGCAATTTACCGGCAACAGCTCCAGACTCTGGAACCGCTCAAGCAACAGAAGCTGGACGCATTAAGGGCGATGCAACAGTCGCCAAATAAATTCGAAGACCTGCGTCAGAACGCCGAGACAATTCCTGATACGGAGGAACGCGATAAGGCGCTGTTCTCACTAGTTGGGGAATCGGTGCGAAACGGCGCGAGTGGCGAGCGGCTGGCTAAACTCTTAGACCTCGTCGAGAAAATACAATCCACTGAGTTGCGTGACCGAGCCTCTTCGCTACTCAAGCGGATCGAAGTGAAGAGGTTGATCCAGGCCGGGAACTTCGAGGAGGCTTACGCGTTAGGGTTAAACCTTCCGGATGCTGCCATTCGCGCGCAAACGCTGAGAGAAATTTCGCTGGCAGTGACGCGCAAGGGCAGCCAGACCATCCGGGGCGGCGACGTACTCGCGGAAGCCCTTGCGGCAATCAATAAAGCCGACGCTTCGATCGATCGGTCGCGACTGATGTTCAGAATTACTGGTGATTTTGTGAACCTGAAGGAGTACGATCAGG
>DATANL010000306.1:0-8222 GCA_036266295.1 Pyrinomonadaceae bacterium
CATCGCTGCCGCGAATGCTGAATCGGGAAAGATGTCCCACGCGCCAAAGACCAGATCGTTGAGGTTCGCGAGCGGCACGAATTTGTTAATTTTCGGCACGCGATTGTCTGTGCGCCTGCCCAGACGAACGGTGCCCATTTGGGTCAGGCTACCGATCGGTTCAGCCAGGCCTTCCTTGATGGCTTCAACTCCTGCGATGAATGTGGTGCTCACCGCACCGAGCCCAACCAACAAAACTCCGAGTCTTCCTTTAGCGGGCGCAATTTCCGCGCCTTTCTTTACCGGCATTCGAGTAGCTTATCCTCCAAGACAATTAAGACAGGTAATAAGAGACCGATGATGATACATGAGACGTGCATGATTCGCACGTGGAGTGCTTTGCGTTCGCGGACTTAGAGGATTATTCCGAAACTAGAATCTGCGTGCGGCTTTGAGAAATTTCGCCGGATCGTTCGTCATCAACGCCTGAATTCCTAAAGCTCTGAAACGTTCCAGCGTTGCTACGTCATCGACGGTCCAGATGGCCGTTGGCAGATTCTGAGCGCGCGCGGCGGCAACCAGTTTTTCCGAAACGATTCGATGGTTTACGAGGACTTCGTCGGCAGCGCAGTCGACTGCGGCCTCAACGATCCTCGCGGGCGATTTGACCAGGCTCGTTTGACCAAACAAGGCGCCGGTTCGCAACGAACTATCCAGCTGTTTGATTCGCGCAACCGCATGCAGGTTGAAGCTGATGAGGACGGCTTGATTCCGCAATTCATGCCGTTGAACACACGCTACGGTGGCATCGACCAGCTTTTCGTTTTGCTTTCGCGAACGGCCGCACTTCAATTCAACATAAATCACAAATGCCTTCCGCGGCTGATTCGACATTAACTGCAATACTTCATCGAGCGTTGAAATGGTCTGCCGCGTGTATTCCAACCGCGCCAACTCCGGATGGCGCCGATTGAACCACGTTCCGATGTCAGTGTGTTTGAGCTTCGGCAGGGCGATGCGTGAGACATATCGCTTTCGCAAACGCGTTCCTGGAAGTGTGCTGTCGTGAATGACCACCGGCACGCCGTCGCGTGAAAGTCGCACATCTAATTCGATGCCGTCAGCCCCGTCGTGCATTGCGCGCGCGAACGCCGACAGGGTATTTTCCGGAGCGGTGGCTGACGCACCACGATGGGCGATTATGAGTAGAGATTTGTTCGTGTTGGGCAAGGGCTGGTCAACCACAGAGGACACAGAGGAAGAATAAATCCAAAAGAAACATACGTGGCAGATCCGCGCGTGGAGCCGGACGAGCCGGTTTCCGAAACGGTGTTAATTGATTTTCTCTGTGTCCTCTGTGGTGAATTAATTTCCCGCCAATGGATACGTCACGCGTTTCAATTTGATATCAAATGTTCCCAGGTCGATCTTGAGTTGAGCTCTGACGGGCAGGTGACGTTCATCTTCCGTGATCCAGATTGAAAGTTGCCCGCGCCCGCGCGCCAGCGATGTTTCGCCGAACATGGCCGGCTCAACTCTTATGGCTTTTACGTTTCCCAGCGCCGTGTCGAGTTCTTTCTCTTCTTTGGCAGTAACCACGATGCGGAAAACGCGGCCCGCGTCCGTCACCGGAACTTCGAACGATTTTCCGACCTCGAGCTTCTGCGTCCGTAAATAATATATGACGGTCAGCACGTCCTGAATAGGTTCTTGAAAGTCGAACGCGCCGCCTTGCGGATTCGGCGACTTCTCGCGCCAGATTACCTTGCGCGTTTCATGATTGAACTCAGCCTCGAGCACACGCGAACGCTTGCCTGATTCCTCGATCTTATCTGTGTGCAAAGCTCGAAACGGTTCGACGTCGGCCTTGGATTCAACATGCTGATGAAACTTGAAGCCGGCGATGCGCGGAAACAGGCCCTTGCTGAATACGTCACCAGTTAAGTGAAGCACCGCGGGATCGCCTGCCCCGCGAGAAATATTTTCCGGCACCGACTTGAAGTGAAACTCTGCCACGTCAACGCTGCGCAGCAAGCCCTTCGTGAATTCAGCCTGGTACAGCAACTCTTCGCCGCGCTCAAACGGCAGGGGCGCGCGTGGCTTTTCCTGGGCTACGGCAAATGTTAAAGCGCATACGAGTATCAGCGGTACGCCGATCGTCCTGCCGAGAAAGTGCTGCGTGTGTCGATTCGTCATTTGAAGAAAAACATTTTCGCGGCCAGCAGCATCCAGACGATCACGACGCCGATTGCGGCCCGGTACTCGCGATAGCGAAAGTACAAATTGCGATCAAAACCAGCATCGCCGGTGCGCCGGTACGGGGAGAATCGGGGAAACAGCAGCGGGACCTCGTTCGCGTAGCGGTCATACTTCTTGCCGAAGAGCGAGGCCAGCGTCGTCGATTCGACGCGCATCACCGGCAGATAGATGCCCAGAATCATCACCACAAATACGATGACAAGGAGCGGTTGGCCGGCCGCGATAGTGAAGCCCAGCCCGATGAGGAAGCTGCCCAGATAGAGTGGATTGCGCGTGTAGGCGTACGGCCCGGTCGTCGCCAGCGTTTCATTTTTTCTGAGATGGCCTGACGCCCAGCCGCGCAACAGGAGTCCCGGCAAGGCGACAGCCGCGCCGATCATCAGCGTCGTGATGGTTGGCGTCGCAAAGTAAAGGAAGATGATGGCGCACGCGAAGCCGAGCGGCACGCGCCAGCGCTGCATCCATGTTCCTCCTCTTTTCAATTTGAGATCTGTGACCTGGTTGATGCGAATCAGTTGATCGAAACCAGATGTGCCGGCGCAATTTTTCCCGCGCGCGCCAGTCGCTCGGAAACCGCGTGCAGGACACGCTCAACATCGATGTCCATGCAGATCCATTTCGAGCACGATCGTCGATGACAATTCTCGCGACAGTCGATGTCGGTGCGCTCGACGCAGATGTCTTTGGGATTCGGACTCCCGTTTCGCCACCATTCAGTCGGCCCCAACAAACCCACCACCGGAGCGCCCATCGCAATCGCGAGATGCGTCGGTCCGGTTTCTCCGCCGACGTAAACGTCCGCATGTTTCGCCAGCGCGCACAGGCCTTTCAGGGAAAGCGACACCGCCCTGGCCTTGCCGGATTTAGACGAGGACAGCGCTCGCCGCGTTAACTCTTCTTCGCCCGGGCCGGAGGTCAGCAGCGAATGCAATCTGAAATGGTCCCACAGTTCGTCCGCGAGCAGGCCAAATTTTTCGGCGCTCCAAAGTTTCGTCGGCCATCCGCCGCCGGGGTTCAGAATGGCGTACGGACGATCAAGGCCAACTGCATTTGCGGCTTCGTCTTCGTGCGTCTGATCGATGGCGATTGGAAACTGAAATTCTTCGGCGTCAAATGGGATCGGAATTCGGAGGGCGCCTCCAACCAACGCCAGGTTTTTGCGAATGACATGCAAGCCTTTGGGAATCTGCACGGTTTCCTGCAGCAGAATCCGGCTGGGCGGCTCGCGCAGGGCTTCGCGCGCAAATCCCACAATCCGGCGCGCACCCGAAAGCCGGGCAATCATCGCTGATTTAATTAGTCCCTGGAAATCTAAGGCAAGATCGAAGGCCGAGGCGCGTAGCAGACGTAACTGCTGGCGCGGTGCCCGCAGCGTCTCCCCAGACATCAGCCCGCGCCTCAGGGCCTTCGTGTCGATTACGATGAGGTGATCCAGAATGGGGTTGCTCCGCAAAATTTCAGCGGCCCGGCTTTCAACGACCCAGGAGACCTCAGCGTTCGGCAATGCCCGGCGAATGGCCGCGAGTGACGGCAAAGTGTGAACAATATCCCCGATACTGCCGAGCTTAACGATTAATATTCGCATCGATTACCGGCCGACAAACTGATCGCCCATTGTCCGCCAAATCGTATCACAGCTGTTTCGAATGAATTGCCGCTGCGAGTGTGAACCAGATTCTCGGACAATTATCCAGTTACTTGGAGAGGCGGTCGATGAGCGAGAACCATCCCGCGCGCGAAAACTTGTGCGACGGAGATCGCCGTCATGCATCGATGGTCGATGGGGCAATCGCGAAGCATGCACGGAGCGCAGTCCGGCGGCTCGCGAATCATCTCCGCATTCGGCGAAAGCGGGTACGTCGTCAGCGGATTGGTCGGACCGAAGATGACCAACGTGGGCGTTCCGACTGCGGCGCCGACGTGTGCTGGGCCAGTGTCGTTCGTCACCAAGAGGTCGGCCAGACTGATCAGGCCGACAACTTCGGCGACAGAAGTCTTTCCAGTCAGCACGATCGGATTGCGCCGGGTGCGACGAGTCACCTCGCGCGAGACTTCAACCTCGGCCGGAGATCCGATCAGCACGACAGTCATGCCCGCTTCAGTCAAACGGTCCGACAATTCGGCGTAACGTTCGGCGGGCCAACGCTTCGCGCGGCTGTTGACGGACCCGGGGCAGAGAACCGCGACAGGCTGGCCGGGTGTCGCGCCGCTTTCCGCCAGGAGCTGCCGCGCTGCTTCATGTCTCTTCTCGGATACGGCGAGCTGTGTGGCTGGTGTCTCGGCCGTGACGGCGGCCGAACGTTCAACCAGACGTTGTAACTCCGAAACCAGGTTCAGATAGTAAAAGCTTTCGTGCCTCTCGTTTTTCCACGCGGGCACGCGAACGGCACTCGTCAATAGAAATCCGCGTCGATCGGTGTCATAGCCGATGCGGAACGGCACGCGCGCGGCGAACGCTATCAACGCGGCGGCAAATGCATTCTGAAAGAGCAGCGCGAGATCAAACTTGCCGCGGCGCAACTGCTTCACCGAAGGAAAAAATCCGGCGTCGTTGATTAAGACGGCATCGATGAAATCGGCTTCGGTGAAGAGGTCCGCCGTTCCCGGCGGGGCGGCCACGGTAATGTGCGAACCGGGAAGTAGTTGCCGGAGGGCCCGCAGCGCCGGCACGCTGATGACGGCGTCGCCGACCCACGTCGGCGCTCGGACGACTACGCGGCCAACTTCATAGGGCTTTATTTTCTTCACGGTTCGTTGAGTGTCAGAAGCCCAACCGTCAGGGAAGGCC
Organism: Pyrinomonadaceae bacterium; assembly: GCA_036266295.1. Lineage (GTDB taxonomy): Bacteria > Acidobacteriota > Blastocatellia > Pyrinomonadales > Pyrinomonadaceae > UBA11740. The sequence continues at coordinate 5,027 of DATANL010000306.1, forward strand.
AGCTGCGCAAGAGGCCCTCCCTGACGGTCGGGCTTCTGACATCTCAGATCAAGTCGCGTAATCCATCATCGATGCTGGTCGATGGTCGCCAACCCAACTCTTGTTCGATGCGCGCCAGGTCTGAAACGTAATTCAACGGCACGGGAGCGGGGACCGAAACGCCTTCGTCAATCACTGGATCGCACTGAATCATCGTCCCCACGCGATCGATTATTTCGCGCAGCGACACAGCATTCTCTTTGCCGCCACCGAGGTTGTACAAGCCATGCGTCGCCGACGAATCAACGAACGCGCGACATGCGCGCGAGAAGTCATCGACATGCAGAATGTCCCGCACCGGCTTGCCGTCCAGCGGCAAACGAATGGGCCAGCCACGCTTTACCGACTCGACATAGTGCGTCACAAAGCCGTTTCCGTTTCCTTCGCTGGGCCGCGCGTACACAGTCGACAAACGAAAAATGCACGAGCGCACGTCGCGCTGCGCGGCATAATATTCGACATATCGTTCGGCGATTAGTTTCGACCATTCAAGCGCAGAGTGCTTGGCGTAATCAGTTCGGCAGGTCTCAGGCACCACGTCGAAGTCGTCCGCGTGCGGACCGTAGACGTCCTTGGTTGAAGCAAAGATAAAAACCGTCTGTGGCGGCATTTCGCGCAGCAGATTGATCGTGCCCTCAACGTTGGTGCGAAAGCATTGCTCCGCGTCATTTGGATCTTTGCTGAGATGCGCGGCCAGATGAATTACCACATCGTAGGCGGCCACTCGCGAGGCGTCGAGCGGGTTGAGAATGTCGAGATGTGAACGACGCGAAAGATCTTCCGCGTCAAAGAAACGACGCACGTGAGTGCCGAGATATCCGCTGCCGCCTGTGACTAGAATGCGCATATTTGAAGTTTCAAGTTTCAAGTTTCAAGTTTCAAGTTTCAAGTTGAATGAACGTCCTCAACATGAAACCTGAAACTTGAAACTTGAAACTATCTCTCCGGTTGCGCCATTTCATTCAGTCTCGTCAAAGCTTCAACCTGTCCAATGGCGATCAGGATATCTCCCGCTTCAATAATCGTCTGCGCGGCAGGATTGAAAACCATTTCGCCGTTTCGTCGTCGAATGCTGATGATCACAATGTCGAGCTCGGCGCGAATCGGAGTTTCGCGTAACCCGCGTCCCACCAGTGGCGACTCGGGTTCGATCATGACCTGTTCGAATGCCAGTCCCCACTTTCTGCCGGTTATGGAATCGAAGAATTCACCTACCGCCGGCTTGGTGAGCGACACTGCCATGCGGTGGCCGCCGATAATTGTCGGCGCGACCACATGGTTGGCGCCGGCGCGCACCAGCTTCGCCTCGGCCTGCTCTTCCGCCGCGCGCGCCACAATATTCAGCTTCGGATTGAGATCGCGCGCGGTCAGCACCACGTAGACATTATCCGCATCCTCTGGCAGACAAGCCGCGAGGCCGCGGGCGCGTTCGACGCCGGCCGCTCGCAAAACTTCCTCGATCGTCGCATCGCCGACGAGAACGTGCAGGCCTTTCTGAGCGAATTCGGCGGCTCGCGGCCCATCATTCTCGATGATCACCATCTCTTCATTGGTGCGTTGCAGGTCGCGCACCAGATGCGAGCCGACTCGTCCCGATCCGCAGATGACGTAATGGTCGTGCAGCTTGTTCATCTTTTTTGATTGACGACGCTGGCCGAAAGTCGAAATCAACTCAGACTGGACGATTGATTGAACGATGGTCGTAGCCGCCAGCGCAACTCCGCCGACGCCGATCAGCATTATCATAATCGCAAAACCGCGGCCGGCCATGGTGCGGGGTGGTAGGTCGCCGTAGCCGACGGTCGTCAAAGTCTGGACGGTTACATAAAAACTGTCCGCCAGCGACCAGCCTTCGATAAATCTGAAACCGATAGTGCCGATGACGATGGCGATAGCCAGGGCGATGATCGCGTTGCGGATGCGAAAGAGAGTGCGGAATCGGTAGGTGACGGGGGAAGCCATTGCGCGAAAATTTGATTCTCTTAACCCACCAGAAAGTGACAAGTGACGAGTGACAAGTGGCAAGTTAGATTGTTTATGCCATGGGTGTCATTCCTCACCGTCGTAAATCATTAGAAAAGTGACATGACACGTGAGAGTGACGGGCCGTGGTCCACTGTCAAAGTTAGGCTGTTATGCATCAATAGCGCACTCGTCAACTGGTCATCAGAAAAGTGACGAGGGACGGGTGACAAGTGACAGGTTAGATTGTTTATGCGTCGATAGCTCGTCACTCGTCACTGATCACTGGTGACTAGTCACTCGTCACTGGCCTCATTTGCGTTTCCAGCGCACGCCTTCTTTCGTGTCTTCCAGCACGATGCCGCGGCCCAACAGTTCATCGCGGATTTCGTCGGCGCGTTTGAAATCGCGGCGATGGCGGGCTTCCTGACGCTGATCGATCAAGCCCTGGATTTCATCGTCAAGCAACGGCGCTTGCGCTTCGCCGATAATGTTTAGCACGCCGTCGATCCGGTCGAGGACCGACAGCGTGGCACGCTGGTCCTCGGCGCGGAGAGATTGACGAGCCAGCGCCGTATTTATTTCGCGGGTCAAGTCGTGGACCGCGGCGAGCGCCATGGATGTATTCAGATCGTCGTCCATGCCCGCTTCAAAATCTCTGAGCGCAGTTTCAATCGCGGCCGCCGTCTGCGGGTCGCTGCCCGGTTCGCAGCGCGCTTCGCGAACGCGCGCGCGAAAGTCGCGCAGACTCGCAACTGTCTTCTCAGCGCCGCGCAAGGCCTCGAAAGTGAAGTTGAGCTGCTTGCGAAACGGCACACTCAAAAGAAAATAGCGCACGCCGGCCGCCGTGAATCCTTTGTCACGCACATCGCGAAACGTGTAGTAATTGCCTTTCGACTTCGACATGGTTTCGCCTTCGACCTTGAGGTGCTCAAAGTGAAACCAGTAGCGCACGAACTGCTTGCCGGTCGCGCCTTCGCTCTGCGCGATCTCGTTTTCGTGATGTGGAAAGACCAGATCGACGCCGCCGACATGCAGATCGAAAGTCTCACCTAGATACTTCATCGACATCGCCGAACATTCGATATGCCAACCGGGGCGGCCCCGTCCAATTGGCGTCTCCCAACCGGGTTCGTCCACTTTCGTCGCTTTCCACAGCGCGAAGTCGCGCGCATCTTCCTTTTCGTACTTGTCG
>DATANL010000307.1:0-6009 GCA_036266295.1 Pyrinomonadaceae bacterium
AAGATCGTCTTTGACCACGTGTTCGGCTCGAAGCGTATGCCCGATTGGCTGGCCACGCTCACGGCGCCGATTGGTAGCGACAAGTTTTCTATCCTTAATTTCGCGGTGCTGGCGGTGCTGGTCATCGCCGTCATCGGCGCCATCAGCAGCTACTTCGAAAAGTATCTGACGACCAGCGTCGGTCAATGGGTCATGCACGACCTGCGGCGCGTGCTTTACAGTCACATCCAAAGACTCTCGCTTTCCTATCACGATCAAAAACGAACGGGCGATCTCATCAGCCGCTGCACCACGGACATCGATGCCGTGCAGAGTCTCGTCTCGCAGGTGCTGCTGGGAATGTTGGTGAACGTTTTGACGCTCGTGGGCATGATGCTGGTGATGCTCTATCTCAACTGGGCTTTCACCGTGATTGCGCTGATGGTGGCCCCGGCCCTTTTCTTCGTCGTCTATCATTACACGCATCGAATTAAGAATGCCTCGCGCGCGATGCGCCGCCAGGAAGGCGAAGTCGTTTCCGTTTTGGAAGAAGTGCTCTCCTCGATTCGCGTCGTCAAAGCCTTCGCGCGCGAAGACTACGAACAGAAAAGGTTTGAGCGTGAGAGTCGCGAAAGCGTCGAAAGAGCCCTGCGCGCGCGCAACTTCAAAGCAAAGCTGCCGCCGATTGTCGAAATCATTGTCGCCTGCGGAACGTGTCTGGTGCTTTGGTACGGCGCGCGTCTGGTGCTCGCCGGTTCGCTGACTGGAGGCGAGCTGCTGGTTTTCCTGCTTTATCTCGGCAAGATGTACAAGCCGATGCGCGAGCTGTCGAAGATGACCGACACGATCTCGAAGGCCGACGTCGGTTGGGAGCGGATTCGCGAAGTGCTGGAAAACGAAACCCAGGTGCGTGATTTGCCGGGAGCGAAACGCGCGCCGCGATTCAAAGGCAACATCGAATATGAGCACGTGCGTTTTGCTTATAACGGCAACGGCGCGGTCCTTGAAGATTTGACGCTGGACATCAAGCCGGGGCAGATGGTCGCACTCGTAGGTCCGACCGGAGCAGGCAAGACGACCATCGTCAGTCTCTTGCCTCGCTTCTACGAAATCAACGGGGGCGCGATTCGCATCGACGGCACAGACATTCGCAAGTACAAGCAGAAGTCTCTGCGCGAGCAAATCAGTTTTGTCCTGCAAGAGACGCTATTGTTTCGCGCGACCGTGGCGCAGAACATCGCTTACGGCAAGCCGCAGGCTACGCATGAAGAGATTGTGCGCGCCGCGCATCTCGCGAACGCCGACGAATTCATCGATCGTATGCCTGACGGTTATGAAACCATGATTGGCGAACGCGGCGTGACTTTGTCCGGCGGGCAACGTCAGCGAATCACGATTGCGCGCGCGATCATTCGTAACTCGCCCATTCTGATTCTTGATGAACCCTCAGCGGGACTCGACGCGGAGTCTGAGAGGCTGGTCTTCGACGCTCTCGAGAATTTAATGGTGGGCAAGACGTCGATCGTGATTGCCCATCGACTGGCAACGGTGCGGCGTGCTGACGTAATTTTTGTCGTTGATGGTGGACGCGTCGTCGAAAAGGGAAGTCATGAAGAGTTGCTGGCCCAGGGCGGTCTGTATTCACATCTCTACACGCTGCAATTCAAAGGTGAAGAATCGGAAGAGCGCGAGTTAGTGACGGTGTGATCCTTCGCGAAATGTCTGAGCAGCTCCTCGTCAATGTTTGGGCAAGACAGCGCCGAAGGCCCGTTATTGAGTAGCCACGGCCGTAGGGCCGTGGGTCAAAGGCAAAGAATATTGAGGCCCGCAGGCGCCGGCATTCTCACCATTTCCGGCTAAATACCGCACCTTCGGCGCTGGGACTGCTTTTCTCACCTTCCACGGCCTTACGGCCGTGGCTATTAAATAACGGTCCTCCGGACCTTGAGGGTTTTCCAATGAGAAGTGCGTCAAGTACTTAATCGCCGCCGCGGCGGTTAGTGTGCCGCGTTCCAGCGCAAGGCATTTGCGCCGGGACCATCGCTGGGCCAGGTGAACTCTGCGGCGTTATACTCACCGCGCTCTCCAAACATCCTTCTTAAAGACTCAATATTATGAAAACCACATTCGCCATTATTTCTTTTCTGTTTCTGATCTTCATCGCCGCACCCGCTTCCGGCCAGAAAGCTGACAAGGCGGCCATCGACAAATTTATTTCCGCTCAGGCGACGCGTGAGCACGGCGAAGAATATCCCGAGGCACGCAAAGTCGTCAGCGGCGATCTCGACGGGGACAGCGATGCGGAAACAGTCGTGCTCTACACCATCGAAGGCCAGAACGGTAGCAACAATCACACTCAATATCTGGCCGTCTTCAAACGCGCGAACGGCGCCCTCGTGGTGTTGACGCATACGTCAGTTGGCAGCAAGAGTTACCGCGATGCTGAACTGGATTCAGTTTCGAATCGCTTGGTTAATCTGACCACGATGGGCTTCGCGAAAAATGATCCGGCCTGTTGTCCGAGCTTGAAAGGCAAGGCCTGGTACAAACTGGCACTGGGACGGCTGGTTCCCGTGAAGTCGCGAAAGTAGGCGGACAACCATGTCCGCGCCCCGGCGCTGATATCCTGTCGAATGAGAGCTTAGCTCTTCGCGCGAAGGTCTTTGATCGTGTCGCGAATCTTCTCGGCGTCGGGGGCTTTCGGCTCCAGCGCCAGATATTTCTCGAGTTCATCTGCGGCCGGACCAAATTGTTTTTGCCGCCAATAGATGCCACCCAGGTATTTGTGCGCGGCAGCGATCCCGTCGTTGCTCTTGCCTACCGAGGTTTTGAACTCTTCTATTGCCGGCTCAAACTTCTTTTGATTCATCAAGGCCAGGCCGAGATAGTAATGCCCGCTGCCCGACGCGGCATTCTTCTGAAGCGCGTATCGCAGTTCTTCTTCGGCGAGTGAAAACTTCGACAGATTCAAGAGCGCGAAACCGTAATTGAGACGCGACTCAAAGTTCTCAGGTTCAAGTTTTACCGCTGCCGCGAAACTCTCCGCAGCTTTGTCCGGCTGCCCGAGTCTCAGGTACTGCCGTCCCATTTCATTGTAGGCAAGCGCGAAATTCGGCGACTGCGAGATGGCGTCCTGAAACCTGGCAATCGCTTTCGTCACATCCCCGGCGCGCGCCGACTCGATGCCTTGATTGAAAATGTCGCGGACCGGCTGCGGTAACCTGGCGAGTGCAGCCTGCATGCCACCGGCCGTAAACGAGTTCGAGTTCTTTGGTTGTAGATAAATGTCGACCTGGTACACGAGCGGGTGCGCATATTGGAGCGGGTTCCCCTGTCCGGGAACTGGTCCTGGATTGCTGATGATGACGGACTCGCGAGCGTTCTGGTATTCATCTCCACCCTCGACGGTCACAGTGTAGGAATCTGTGCGCAAGTGTGTGAAGCGAAAGCTGCCGTCGGAATTCGGCAAGGCAGTCAAGTCACCCGACGAGGTGTCACTGTGCAGTTTGATGATTGGCTGAAACCCGGACTTCTTTCCGGCCGGAAAGTGTATGGTCCCTTCGATGATCTCATTGCCGTAGGTGCCGCTGCTGTTGACGCCGTTCAGACTCTGCGCATCGCCAATTGAATATGACACGAGGAAGATTGCAGCCAGTGCGGTCCCTGCGAAGATAGAAAAATGACGACGCGGCGACAGTGAAAACATTTAAGATACTCCTTGATCAATGGGATTGTGACGGGGAAACAATTATATTGGCCCGGTGTGACGACGACAAATCTACATGACGTTCTGCTGGTGCCGCAGCAGTTCGCTTCGATCAGCCTGGCGATCGAATCAATTGTGCGGCCGTCGACGATCATGTTGAGTCCCGGCGTCTACTTCGAAGATCTTTCGCTCGTCCGGTTACCGGATCTCGTCATCACGACCAGTAACTTTCTGCGACGCGGCGTCATAATCGTGGGCGCTGCCGCGGCGTCCGTCATTACGATCGACAGTGCTTCGGTTTACCTCACTGGCCTGGAGATTCGTTCAAACAGTCGGGCCCGCGCCATTTCGGCAGTTGACTCATCAATAGCACTTCAAGAATGCGTGCTCGCAGGAAATAAAACGGAGCATTCAGGCGCGGGCATGTTGTGCGTCAGGTCATCGGTTCGGGTACAGAAAACGATCGTGGCGGGAAATACCGCGGCAGGGTTCGAACGCGCTAGCGGCGGTGGGCTTCACTTGACGGATTGCAAGGTTGAAATTGCCGGCAGCACAGTGCAAGCGAATGCGGCGCACGGATCGATCGAAGCAACTGGCGGAGGCATTTATTTTGAGCGGAGTAAGATGAGAATATGGCGCAGCCGGGTGACCGATAACGCCGTGTGGGGTGGTAGAGCCAAAGGTGGCGGCGTTTATCTACGAGACTCACATGGTCAGATCGGCGGCAGCGTGATTACGGGAAATGGGGCGAACGGTGAGGACACGCAGGGCGGAGGAATCTTCATCAACGGTACCGAGGAAATTATCGTTCACCCCAACACGATCGTTCGGCGGAATTATCCGGACGATTGTGTCGGGGGTTAGAGTGTTGATGCCAATAATTACTTCGCGCGTAGCGGACCTTCGGCGTTCGGACTGTGCGTCGATGAAATAGTCGCTGTTACGATTCACCAATGATCGTCTCCAAACGTCAAGCGACCGAGGCCGACCACGAGTTCGTGCGATCGGTTCATCATCGGGCGTATCGCGACGTGGTCCAACGAGTGTACGGACGCTGTGAGGAATCAGAGCAGGACCGTTTGTTTGACGCTGTCTGGAGCCCCGCGGTCCACGAACTAATCCTGTGCGACGCCCAGGCTGCAGGTTATTGTGCGGTTGATTTTTTGGCGGACGAAATCTTTGTGCGTGAGTTGGTAGTCGATCCTGAATTTCAGGGGCGCGGCGTCGGTACGCGTATCATGAAAGATGTGATTAGCGAGGCGGCGGCGCGCAAAGTTCCTGTGCGTTTGCAGACTCACATCGTCAACCGGGCTGCGGAATTGTATCGGCGGCTCGGTTTTCAGGAACGCGGAAGAACGAGCACACACATTCTGATGGAATGGGTTCATACCGAATTAGCGTAACGAAGATCGTAGCGGTATATCGAGATCGGCATCGCGTCAGAACCGCGAGCGGTAGCGACCGGATCAATAAGTCCCGCTCGGTTTCTGAAGGTTCCTTTTGATCCGGTCGCTACCGCTCGCGGTTCTGACACTGGCAGCGATTACCGATGTCCGCGCTTGACAGCGAACGCTGACGCAAAGTATCTGTTTTCACGCTTATTGATTCTCATTTGAAGGGACTATTCATGAAACGAGTTTCACTCTTGGTTATTGTGGGTCTCCTTTTTATTGCCGGAACGGTTTGGGCCCGGAACATTCGCGTCAAGTTTCCTCCGGGGCGTACTACTGTGGTTTTGAACGGACGCACGACGGGTGGGCCGAGCGAGAGCGGCGGCATGGATCCGATTACTTATCTGCTGAAAGCGAAGCAGGGCCAGACGATGACGCTGCATCTGACCTCAGCGAAAAAGAATGCGGTGTTCGGAGTCTGGGCGCCGGGAATGGATTTGGTTGAAGGCGCGCAGACGATGAAGGATTGGACCGGACCACTGCCTAAGACCGGTGATTATCAAATTGCCGTGTGGCCGGAAGATGAGAAAACGAATACGACGTTTACGCTCGAGATAACTGTTAGAAACTAAGCTTAATTGGTTCTGAAAAGATGAAGACGCTTCGCATGAGGCGGCTTTCCTGGAGAACGTTAATGAAAAAACTTTTCTTGACGACTCTTTGTGTGTTTCTCTGCGCGATGGCGGTCAGCGGTCAAAAGGGCAAGGCTGAGGCTGACTACTATCCGCTTGGCTATTCCGGCGACACCTGGACCGGTCAGGTTACGGCGTTTGATAACGATCATCGAACGTTGACTCTTACTTCTGTCAAAGACAAGTCAACGTTCGTGGCCACCTTGCCGGATGCGCCCTATGAATGGGTACGCAACATCCA
>DATANL010000308.1:0-3225 GCA_036266295.1 Pyrinomonadaceae bacterium
CGGCAATACCGAGTTGTTGCAGCGTCTCGTGATCCGCGCTGGTCAGCACCGTGACGCCAAGCACCGCGGGTCTTTTGATTCCTTCCCGCGCCGCCGTTGCGGCGACTGCGTCTGCGGCGCGCTGCATCATCTCTCGGCCGCCCGCGGCGTGAACATTGAACATCGAGACGCCCAGCCGCGTCGCTTCAGTCGCGGCCATCGCGACGGTGTTGGGAATGTCGTGATATTTCAGATCGAGAAAAAGGCCGCTGCCGCGTGAAACAATTCGGCGAACGATCTCGGGACCCGCGGCCGTAAAGAGTTGCATGCCGATCTTGAACGTTCCTACGCAGTCGCGCAGCATTTCGTAAAGCTCTAAAGCGCGTTTCGCATCATCGACGTCGAGCGCCACGATTAATTTGTCTTTTGTCTCAGTCATAACCAGTTCTTTCTCTCATCGCACGGCCGATCCCACGGCGTCGTCGAATTTGCGGAAGCCTTCGCGCTTCAGAATCTCACTCAGCCCCTCGTTAATTCTTTTCACGACACCCGGTCCTTCATAGATGAAACCAGTATAAAGTTGAACCAGACTGGCGCCGCAGACGATCTTATTCCAGGCATCATCCGCATTGAAGACGCCGCCGACGCCAATGATTAGCAACTGACCGCGGGTCGCTCGATAGATTTTTGAGATGATGTCGTTGGATCGGTTTCGCAGCGGCGCGCCGCTCAGGCCGCCGGCTCCGTATGCCTGGACTCGATCAACCGATGTTCGCAATCCATCGCGACTCAAGGTTGTATTCGTAGCGATAATTCCCGCGACCTCAGCGCGAGTTGCCACTTCGATGATCGATTCAAGTTCCGGCTCGCTCAAGTCCGGGGCGATTTTCACCAGCAGCGGTTTTCGTTCGCGTGACTTTGTGAGCGCGAGATCCCGGTTGCGCGTCTGCAATGCGCCCAGCAATTCCGATAACAAATCGTGACGCTGCAACTCTCGCAGGTTGGGCGTGTTCGGCGAGCTGACATTGACGGCAATGTAGTCGGCCACGTCATACACCGTCTCAAAGGTGGCCACATAGTCGCGAATGGCATCTTCGATCGCAACGCTGCGCGATTTGCCGATGTTCACGCCCAGCACGCAATCGGGACGATGGCGCGTGACGTTCGTGATCAACTCCGCAGCGCCGCAGTTATTGAACCCCAGCCGATTAATCAGCGCGCGATCTTCGGGCAAACGAAACAGTCTTGGCTTTTCGTTTCCGTTTTGAGGTTGTTGCGTGACGGTGCCGACTTCGACGAAGCCGAATCCCAGAGCGGACAATGCGTCCGCCGCGCGCCCGTTCTTATCGAAACCCGCGGCCACGCCCACTGGATTCGCAAACGCGAGTCCAAATCGTTTCAGCTCTCCGAATGGGAAACTTTGGTAGCGCGCGGCGAAAATATTTTTTGCGGCCGGCAAGCTGAACGCGGAGCAAAGACACTTTAAAGCGAGTTCATGCGCCGTCTCCGGCGGCAACTGAAAGAGAATCGGACGCAGAAGTGATCTGTAAATCATGTGGGCCGGTCGGTGGATTGTAGCATCCGGCGCGGATAGAACGGCTTGCCATTGCCGAACTTCTTCTCCTGGAGTACGCGAACAAAATTCAACCGGCGCGTTTTCGCCTGCGTCTAAAGAAACCAAAGGAGACTGACACATGGTTCTGAGAAACGTTTTTCGGTTGATGCTGATTGCGCTTTTTGTCGGAGTCGTCGCCCACGCCGCGAGCGCGCAAAACCGTTGGATATTTCTGGGCGATAAACACGTCGATGGTCACGACGATCACGACAAGATTTCGATTAGCAGTAAGGAAGGAATGTTCCGGCAGCTACAGATTCGCGTGAAAGTAGCGCCGGTAATTTTTAAGCGCGTCGTGGTTCATTTCGGCAACGGCGCTGATGAAGAATTGCAATTTGCGGAACGGATCAAGGCCGGTGGCTCAACGCGGCCACTCGATTTGCGCGGCTACGAACGAGTGATCAAGAGCGTTGAGTTCTGGTACGAGAAGGCGCACTGGGGTGAGCAACGGCCGACGGTAGAACTATACGGCCGTTGATGAGTATCAGTACCGCGAGCGGTAGCGACCGGATCACGTGACCCCAACGTTGAAAGGGATCAATTGATCCGGTCGCTACCCCACATTGAACGGCACCGTTGTGTCGCTGACGCGGGTGACGATGACGTGCACCACGCCGGCACTTTCGTTGACGCTGTAGTTCGCGGCGCTGAAGCTGACGAGCGGTAGATTGTTAACCACCTGGTTCGGTGAAAGCGTACCGGTGCTCGTCAGGAAGTTTGTATCGCCGCTGTAGACCGCAGTGATGGTGTGCGCGCCTCCCGTCAATGCCGACGTCTGACAGGTGGCCACGCCGCTTCCGTTAAACGTCTGCCCGCCCGCGTTCGCGCAAACGATTGTCACCGCACCATCCTTGAAAGTCATGGCGCCCGCCGGCGTGCCGGCACCCGCGGGTCCAGTGACTGTCGCGGTGAAGCTCACGCTCTGAGTCAGGTTGGATGGATTCGCCGACGAGCTGACCGCAGTCGTCGTCGCTGCCTGGGCGATGGTGAATGTTCGCGACGCATCCGGGGCGGCGGTGAAATTACTGTTGCCACCCTGCTTCGCCGTGATCGTGCACGAGCCCGCGCCGGTCAAATGGACTGTGTTCGTGCTGATCGTGCACTGGCCGCTCGCCGTAAAGCTCACCGGCAATCCTGATGAAGCAGTCGCGCTCACCGGAAAGTCCGCATCGCCAAACGTTTTGCTCCCTAAGGCATTGAACGTGATCGTCTGATTGCTCGTGGTGTTTGTCAGGCTGAATGTCGCTGTGCCTGAAATGCCGGCGCCGCCTGCCGAAACGTTATATGGACCACCGACAATGTTGTTCGCAGTTGCGTTGGCCGAGGCCTGGTTGGACCCGTTGATGGTCACTGCCAGAGTGTTGATTCCGCCCGTGAACGTGGCGCTCGCGCCGCTGCCCGGCGCCGTGAACGTCACCTGTCCAGCGGTGACAGGTTCAGTGAACGCGCTGCTTACGGTCGTTACGAGTGGTGAGCCAAAGGCTGTAACGAACACCGCGCTCTGTGGTGTTCCGCTGGTTGTTGTGATCGTGAACCCGCGCGATTCAAAGGCGCCGATATCTACGGTCGTATTGACAAAGCGATTGAATCCGGCGGCTCTCTGATCCGTCGTCAAGCCGGCGTTGTTCGCG
>DATANL010000309.1:0-5654 GCA_036266295.1 Pyrinomonadaceae bacterium
GACACCGAGCGAAGTGTTCGTATTGCCAATATCAATCGCTAGCAACATTTCAGTAGCACAGACTTCAGTCTGTGGAAACTTCATTTTTTGGGCCACAGACTGAAGTCCGTGCCACTTAACACTTTTTCAATTTCATCGACCGCGACGACAGCTCCTTGTTCTCCGCGAACAATCTCCGAGACTCTGGCAGCGGCTTCGCTATAACTCGGCGTATCGAGCAACGTTCGTAATTCATTTGTCGCTGTCTCAGCATTGTAGCGTGGCCGCGGCAGAAAGCGGCCACATCCCAACCTCGCGACGCGATTTCCATTGTCGAATTGGTCGTGCGCGTGCGGAACCACGAGCACTGGTCTGCCGGACCGCAAACCCTGTCCCGTCGTACCGACGCCGCCCTGATGCACAATCGCGCACGCGCGCGGCAACACCTCGCTGTAGGGAGCATACTCGAAGGCAGCCACCCCTTCGGGCAATGGACCAGCCGGCAGATTGCGCGGGCCGCCAATCAGCAACAGCGCCCGCCGGCCCAGACGCTGCGCGGCCGCGATCGAATCAAGATAGAAGTTTCGCGCGACCCAGATCGCCGATGAACCAAGCGTGAAAATGATCGGCGCCGGTCCGGCGTCGAGAAACTCAAGCAACTCACTCGCGACTTGCGTCTCGCCGAAATAGTCGCGCCGATCATAGAAAGGAAAGCCGGTGACGACTGTGTTGGCGGGCCAATCGGGTTGCGGCTCGGCCATGACTTTCGAGAACAATGCCAGGACCTTCGTCGGCGAGTGCTGCCCTTTGATGAGCGGCTGCTCTCCTCTCGGCAAACCGAGTTTGAGACGCAGGTCATAAACGGGCTTCGACATTTGATCGAGTTTGATGGTCGCCAGCGCCATCACGCCGCGGCCTACCCACGGACTCAGCCGCATCAGGTGATAAAGCCAGGGCCACTGCGGCGGTACAATTGGATCGTAAACCGAAAGAAACGATGCCGGCGCGAGCACCGACGATATCCATGGCAAGTTTTTCTTCTGAGCTACCATCGTGCCCGCGAACGGCAACGGATGTGTCAGCAGTAGATCTGCGCCATCAGTCGCCGCATCCAAATCTGCATAGATATCGCGCAGGTGAGGAATGATCAGGTTGCCAACGGCTTCCGGCCCGCGCTTAGGATCCATCACTTCCTCAACGATCCTGGCAATTTCTTCCGACTGGTCAGGGGAAGGCATGTCAGGCCGTACCGGACGAAAATCTACTCGATTCGCTTCCACCTTCTCGCGATAGATTTCGGACGTGGCGATGAGGGGCCGGTGACCGCGTCGCTGTAATTCTAAAGCGACGGCGATGTAGGGATGGATGTCGCCGAACGATCCGTAAGTCGAGAGAACTATGCGTTTGCTTTCCATCAGCAGTTCGAGTGCGCCGGTCGCACCGCGGTGACGTCACCTGCGCGAACGGCGATCACTTTACCATCAGGCGTCTCGACGCGCAGCGCGCCGTCGGTGTCCAGGCCTCTGGTGACACCGTTAAAGCTGCCACTTGCGGTTGAGACGCGAACTTGTCGATCAAAGGCGAAGGACGAATTGGCGCACCACTCGCGGATGACGTGCTCCCGTCCTTCTTTCGTTGCGAGTAGATCATATCGCTCGCCCAGCGACGCGAGCAGCGCCAACAAAATTTGCTCGGCGTCAGGTGTCTTGTTGGTTACTTCCTGAATCGACGTCGCGGGCTGGACGAATTCAGGCGCGCCCAGTGGTGAAAGATTTATACCGATACCAAGAATTGCCGCTGGCCCATTTGCAGTTTCGACAGTTTCGGCGAGGATCCCGCAAAGCTTTCGCTCCCCGATGCAAATGTCATTGGGCCATTTGATGTCGGCCTCCAATTCGCAAGCAGCGTGCAGCACTTCGACCGTAGCCAGCGCCGCCATTAACGTGATCAAAGGCCACGCACCGATTTCGAATCGGGGCCGCAGCACCACACTGAAATAAACGCCCGCGTCTTTCGGCGAATGCCACTTGCGATCGAGACGGCCGCGTCCTGCCGTCTGTTCTCGCGCGACGATACAGAGCCCCTCAGGCGCGCCGCTCCGCGCTTGACGCATGGCTTCCAGGTTTGTCGAGTCGATCGAATCAAAGCGCAGAATCTGTGGATGAAAAGTCATGGACTTCACCACCAGAACACTAAGGCACTAAGTTAAGACTGGGATAGGAATTAGAATCCAAATGCATGCGGGGCCGTCTCTTTTCCTTCTGGCTCTTGGTTACTTTGTGTCTTGGTGGTTGATATCACCTCGGCAGCGACTGCGGCATATTCGAGAGTGTATACGCTAGCGCAGCAACGACGGCACAGTTTTCCTGCAGCTCTTTAGGATTGACTTTGTCGAGCGTGTCGGCGGCCGTGTGATGATAGTTGAAGTAAGCGCGCGCGTCCTGGATCGGAGCGAACGTCGGCACGCCGGCTTCGCCCAACGGCGCGACGTCGGTCCCTGTTTCCTCAACCATACGAGTCACCCCGGCGCCCTGGCTTTGTAGAATTGTCGACAATGGTTGAAGCATCAACAGCAGTTCTGGCTTGCCTTGCGCGTTAAGACCCAGCGGATGACCGGCCCCCAAATCACTTTCGATCGCCGCGAAGTGGTTCAACAGGTCGGCCTTGTGATCTTCAGCATAGGCACGCCCTCCCCTGGCCCCATTCTCTTCATTCATCCAGGCGATGAGGCGAATTGTTCGCTTCGGACGAAGACGTAACTGCTTGAGCAACTGCGCTGTCTGCATCGCGATGACCACACCGGCGCCGTCATCGATCGCGCCCCGGCCAAGGTCCCACGAATCCAGATGTCCCGACACGATAACGATCTGCTCCGGATGCTCACTTCCCTTTAGATCGGCGACCACGTTGTAGCTGGGCGCGTCGGCCAGAGTTTGCGGCGTCAACACGAGATGCATCCGCACCGGCCCTTCACTCGCAAGATGTGCGATCATGTCTGCATCCTCAGCAGCGACAGCGGCGGCGGGGATTTTCGGCGCGTCGTCCGCGTAGCGCAGCGCGCCTGTGTGCGGCAGACGATAATCAGCGCCACCGGCAGATCGATTTAGCGCAGCGACCGCGCCCAGGCGTGCCGCGGCACTTGCTCCGCCTCCGCGATAAGCGACTGCCTGTCCATACGCCTGGCCCGCGAAGCCATTATCAGCGAGTTGCTGATCGAACTTTGCATTGAACAGAACGATCTTTCCCGCAACCCGTTCGCGTCCGAGCGCTTGCAACTCATCAAAGTTGTTCACCGCCACAACTTCCGCGGTTAAGCCTTCCGCTGTAGTGGCGACGCTGCCACCCAATGCAGTCAGCACAATCTTCTGGGTGGTGTTCGGCGCCATCCCCGGATAATTCGTCAGCGCGCCTGTCTCTTCTCCGCGGACCCAGTGCGGCACCATCACCTTTTCCAGCTTCACTTCCAGACCGAGCTTGCGAAGTTCTGCCGCGACGTATTCAACCGCGGTCTGCGCCTGCGGAGATCCGCTCAGACGTGGACCGATGTTTTCAGTGAGATGCGCGAGCTGGCGATAAGCATAATCACTTTCCATCGCAGCCTGCTGGACCTTTTTGATTTCGGAAATTAGTTGAGCAGAGTATTGCAGCGGCGGCAATTGGGGCGGACGTGACAATTGAGCTGACGTCTTCTCAGTTACCGAAAAGAGAATCGTAAAAGTCACAGCAAGAGAAAGAAGTTCACGCCTTTTCCCGCGAATAATCGCAATCATTGGTAGAGCCTCAAATTAGAATATTTTTGTAATTGCTTTGGAGTTTGCAGGATAGACGAAACCGCGGATGCCCGCCACTCGGCGCATCAATTTCGGGCCTGCACAATTGTCGATGAGCCGAATCGCTACTGTGTGGCCCGCCACTCTGCCAGTTGAGCGCGCACCTTAGTTGCCGTAGGATCTTCAATCTGTTCGAAGATGGCGAGTGCCTGTTCCGCGTACGCAATGGCCTGAACTCGTTTACTTAGTAGATCTAGACACAGACTCAAATTGAACAGGCCATTACCTTCACCGCGACGGTCGCCTAGGTCGCGAACAATCCGCAACTGTTCTTCGCAGAATTCGATCGCCTGCGTGATTTCGCCCAGTTGCGCGTAAGCAACACCCAAGTTGCCCAGATCAGCGGCTTTGCCGCGGTGATAGCCTATTTCGCCGTCAATAACTAGTGCCTGTTCGAAAAACCCAATGGCGCGTCTGGTTTCATCCAAGGCCGCGTAGGCCAAGCCTAGATTGTTCAGAGCCATGCCTTCACCGAGCCGGTAACCTATCTCACGAACAATCACCAACTGTTGGTCATATAACTCAATGGCTCGAGTGGTCTCGCCCAAACGGAGATAGGTATTTCCCAGGTTTCCCAAATCAGTCGCTTCGCCGCGGCGGTCGCCAATCTCGCGCGCGATTTCCAAATGTTGCTCGTAAGCATCGATCGCTCCGTTGGTATCGCCCAAGTCGAAGTAGGCATTACCCAGGTTGCCCAACGCACCAGCTTCATGAGCTCGCTTCTTGAGCTTCCGCGCGGAAGCCAGCGCAGCTTCCGACCAGCGGATTCGTTCGCGCACGTGCTGCCGCAAGTCAAGGACGTTCGCGCCCACATCGAGGTAGGCAACGCACAGCATCGCCGCATGTTGATCCGTAGCAGATTTGTCTTCCGCCCAAGCATGTCCAACTTGGATGTTAGCCGATTCTAGATCGTAAAGCGCAAGACCTCGAGCGACGCGCTCACCGCCTGCAAGATAGAGATCATCGGCGGCCGCCAGCACGGAGCTATAATGGGTGGCGTGCAGTCTTTGTGCTTCATCCCATGCCTGCTCGCTCAACCTTGAATCCGCAAACAGCCGTGCCAAGTCATGGAGCCGATAGCGCTTCGTGCTTGAGTCGTAGAGCACGAGGCTATGCCGCACTAGACTGCTGAGATGAATGTGGCCCGGATCGGCACAGACGACTTCCGCCGCAGCGGCATTGAACGTCGCAGGAAACACGGCCAATTGTCGAAATACACGCGCGGCTTCGGAATCCAATCGCGCATAGCTGAGATTGAACGAAGCCTCAAATCCTATCTCGACTCCTTCCGTGCCAAGCCGTTCCAGGCGCGTACGCTCATCTTTCAATTGCTCGGCGTAGTCAACCGGGTCGAGATCAATCGTCAAGCCTAGCAAACTTCCAGCGGCGCGAATCGCCAGCGGCAAATAACCGCAGAGATAACAAACTTGATCGGCAACCGGCTCACTCCGTGGCGCGATCTCAATCAGCAATTCACGGGCTTCGGTCGCAGCGAGCGGATTGAGCATCAAGGGAGTCATGCCCGGCAGCGTTAAAGCGTGACGTGACGTAATCAGGACCGCGCAGCCTTTCGGCGGCAGCAACGGTCGGACCTGAGTGCCATCAGCCGCGTTGTCGAGCAAAACCAAAACGCGCTTCCCGCTCAACTGACTTAGATAGAGTTGCGTTAGCTGATTGAGGTCGTCAGGCAGACCAACTTCAAGGCCGACAAAAGCGCGAATAAAAGTGGAGAGTACTTCCTCAGGCCGTCGCGGGTTCGGGTCGGCTCCTTGAAGGTTGAGGAAGAATTGGGCGTCTGGATATTCGCTCGCGAGACGTTCAGCCACGAGCAGCGCCAACTCCGTC
>DATANL010000310.1:0-3295 GCA_036266295.1 Pyrinomonadaceae bacterium
CAGGTTTCTCAGCTACGTTTGAAATCGGAGATTTTCAGCGTCACTGCCTGCTCGAAGGCCTGGACGACATTGGTCTCACCTTGCAGCATGAAGAACCAATCGAGTCGTACGAGCAGCGCCGTCCGACCTGGATGCGCTAAACGTGCTACAACTTCAGGAAGTTTTCGAGAATGGTGCGTCCGTGCCCGTGCTCATCATCAAACAATTCAGGATGAAACTGGACGCCAAAGAGCGGGAGCGAGCAGTGCTGCATCGCTTGAATCTCTGAGACATCATTCGTCGCCGTCCGCAGGAAATCATTCGGCAGGTTTTTGACTTCATCGCAGTGCGATTCCCACACGTCCAGCGTTTCCGGCAGGTCTGCGAAAATGCCGTTCGCTTCAGCTTCCAGATCGACGGCGCAAAATCCGCGTTCTCTGAAGGCGCCGTCGTAACCTTCACCCGGCGCGATTCGTTCAATCAAATCAACCCTGGCTCCGAAGGCCAAAGCAATCTGCTGATGGCCGCCGCAAACACCGAGCACGGGTTGCCGCGCTTCGCGAATCACGTAAAAGACCGGGGCGAGATCGCGAGCCTCATATTTATCCCACGGGTGACTCTGTCCGCTGAGGATGATGTGGGAAGGTTTGAGCGCGCGCACAAATTCAGGCGTAACGTTTTTGAATGGCTCAGTCACCACGCGCATGTCCGGCTCGATGCGCGCGAGCGCGGCGCGAATCTCGCGCGGGCTGGAACCGACGCCTTCGATTGTGTTGTCTACTAAAAGAATCATCGCTTTCTTCGGCGGGCCGGGATGGGCGTAGGGGTCGGCTCGGGAATCGCCGGATCAGGTTCGAGACAGTACAGGTGGCCATTGAAAGCGCCGATGTAAATACGGCCCGCAAGCACCGCCGGTGTTGAATTGATGTTGTCGCCGATCTTTATCTCAGAGATTTGTTTGCCATCATCAGCGGACAGCAGGTGAATCCAACCCGCCTTGTCGCCGAATACGACCCGGCCATCGACCACCGGCGAAGTCCCCCAGATCGGTCCGCGTGCCTGATATTTCCAAACCACTTCGCCTTTGTCCGCCGTCAGGCAATAGAGGTAACGATTGCTCGCGCCGATATAAATCTTGCCGTCGTAATAAATCGGGCTGCCCCAAATGCCGATGTGCTCGCTCGCATGGCCCAGGTGCCCGCCGTCGGTGACGAAGTTCCAGACCAGTTCGCCCGTGTCTGCTTTGTAACAACGGACGACGCCGTCTTCGGCCGCGGTGTAAACGAACCCGTTGACGACTGCTGGAGTCGAATCTGAATCAGCCCCAATCTTCGCCTTCCAGATGAATTTTCCGTCGGCCGGATCGATGCAATACAGATCGCCTTCTTCAGTGCCGAGATAGACGCGGCCGTCTTTCATCGTGATGCTGCCTTCAACTGATCCGACCAGAACCTTGTAGATCAATTTTCCGTCGGCGAGATTCAGGCAATAAAAATTGTGATCTTCGCAGCCGAAGTAAATGCGGCCATCAACCACAATCGTCGAGCCGTCGATTTCAAATCCGGTTTCGTAATCCCAGATGAGCGATCCATCCGCCAGGTTCAGGCAGTAGAGATGATGATCGAGACCGCTCGCCAGAATCTTGTCGTCGAGAATGACCGGCGTCGCCTTCATGCTGTCCTTGCCGCGGAATTTCCAGATGACGGCGCCGTCATTTTTGTTCAGGCAGTAGACGTAGCCGTCGGCGGAAGGGAAATAAACGCGATCGTCGCGAAGCGATGGCTGGCCCGGCCAGGAGGTGCCGCCCCAGGGATCTTTGTGCAAGCGGCCGCTCATGAATTCCGTCTTCAAATCCCAGACGACTTTCAGTTGGCCATCTTTCCACGGGCCCGTGCCGTAAAAGTCTCGCTCGCCGTTACCCAGCCACATGGGCGCCGCCGTCGGTGGTTTGGCCTTTGGTTTTTCGAGCGGAGCGGCGGGCGCTTCGCTGACGGCTTTGGTTGTGCAGGCAGAGATGAACGGCAGGCAGCATATTAACGCCAGGCCTGCGAAGGGGATTACTCGGGGAAAAGACAAAGCTTGCAAGCGGGGCACCCTTTGACAACTGAGACGGCTATATTAATCCACAAGCGGCTCGCCGCTGCAAACTCCGCGGGCTGCTCTCAGGCGTCGTTAACTGGAGGATGATAACCATTCGCCGAGGAAAACGACGCTGGCTGTTCCGGTGAGGACGACTTCGTCGTCGTCGCGCCATTCAATCTGGAGCACACCGCCGGGAGCGTGCACATTGATTTTGCGATCGCACTTTCCATTGACGATTGAACTCACCACCGCGGCGCACGAACAGGTACCGGAACTCTCAGTCTCGCCAACGCCGCGTTCCCAAATGCGCTCCTCAATGTTGGCGCGATCAACGACGCGGATGAAAATTACGTTGGTGCGTTCGGGAAATTGCGGATGGTTTTCAATCAAGGGACCGAGCCGCCGCCAATCGATCGACTCAAAATCGTCAACGAAGATGCAGCAGTTCGGATTGCCCATTTGCAACGCTGTGACTTTCAAGCTCTCACCATCGACCTTGAGCGGATAGTCGATGATTCGAGCGAGAGGCTGTTCGGTTGTCATCGGAACCGAAGCGGAATCAAATCGCGGTTGACCCAACTCGGAACGAAAAAGAAACGATCCAATAATGGAACGCTCCAACAAATGATATCGCTTGATGCCGTTGCGCGTTTGCAGCCGGAGCAGATCGTCGGACCATAGACCATGAAAGAACAGGTACGCCGCGGCGCAGCGAGTGCCGTTACCGGACATGCCCGCTTCGCTGCCGTCGGGATTGAAGATGCGAACGCGGAAGTCTGCGTCAGCGGTGTCGGGGCGCATGGCGATGGCAATACCGTCTGCGCCGGCGCCGTAATGGCGATTGCAGATCCGGCGGGCGAACGCTCCGAGATCCGTGACCCTGGCGAGTTGCTCATCTTCGAAAACCAGGTAATCGTTCCCGAAGCCCTGAAATTTTGTGAATCTCATTTTGAAGTGCGTGCGCCGGCAGGAAAGAAAGATGATTTACCACAGGGATGATTTACCACAGAGGACACAGAGGAAAGCCTTTGAAACAGAACCTCTGTGATGAATCTTCCTTCAATTTGTCTTCTCTGTGTCCTCTGTGGTTCACCGCGAATTCAATTTGGAAGTGCAACAAGTTGATGTTTGAAAAATACTTCGTTCGGAGTTCTAAAGCCAAGTGTCTTGCGCGGTCGGTTATTAAGTTTCGCCGCGACCTGTTGGACCTCCTCGTGCGAGATCTTGGCGAAGT
>DATANL010000311.1:0-3541 GCA_036266295.1 Pyrinomonadaceae bacterium
CCGGCACCGTCAACACGCGCATCATGCCTGAATATTTTTCGCCGAAGAGCGCCATCGCGCCCGAGCGCATCGCTTCTTCGACCGGCATGACGTCGGTATCAACCTTAACGTTGCGCAGAACCTGTTCGTTCACCAGCCGCTCGACTTCTTTCACTTCGTCTTCGGTCATCGGCTGGTAGTGCGTGAAATCAAAGCGCAGATAATTCGGCGCCACAATCGAACCCGCCTGCTTCACGTGTGTGCCGAGCACTTCTCGCAAGGCCGCGTGTACCAGGTGCGTCGCGGTGTGATTGCGCCGCGTGGCGTCGCGGGTGACGACATCGACCTCGGCGGTGACCGTGTCGCCGACCTTAATCGAACCCTTGTCGATTTTGACCTTGTGAACGATCAATCCTTGCGCCGGCGAATAAGTATCAAGCACGTGCGCAACGAGGGCAGTACCGCCCGCGTGAGCGGGTGGGTTAATGAGCGTTCCAACATCACCAACCTGTCCGCCGGATTCGGCATAGAACGGCGTCTGATCTAGAATGATTTCGCCTTCGTCGCCTTCATTTAGCTGTGCAACGTGTTCGTCGCCGCGAATTAAAGCGAGGACTTTTGCGTCGTCCACTCGCGTCGCTTCGTACCCTTTAAAATCAGATTTCGTATCGGAACGGCGAGCCAAAGCAAGATAGATTGGTTTTATCTTTTCGGCGTGTCTAGGCCCAGCTTGAGCGGTGCGTGATTGCACCATGCGTACGCCATCTAAAACAATTGCACGGAACTCGTCCTCATTAAGCCTTCGAATACTGTAGGACTGATCCTTGTGATGGATTGCGACTAGATCCGCAAGAAGTTGATTCAATCTTACGTAAATTAAATCGATTGGGAAACCGTAGGTATCTGGGAGAACTGCGAGATCAGTACTCGTGAATGACAGCGCCAGCCCCGGAGCCACATTAACGCCAGCGTCGAGAGCTACTGACGTGTTATGGTCGCGCTGACCCGATGTTTGAGAAATTACTTCCTCAAGCTTCCGAGAACCAACCGTCAGCGTCGATCCAAACCGTTCCTCTTCCAGCCGCACCATCTTGCCGATGAAATCACGATGAGCTTCGAGTTCAGGAAACGCTTCGCCCATTTGATCGACGACGAAGTTCGTCACTTTATGAAAAAACAATCCGTCAAAGCCGAGCGCGTGCCGGCCTTGATAGATCGCGCGCCGCATGATTTTCCGAATCACGTAGTTGCGGCCTTCGTTGCCGGGCAGAATTCCATCGGCGATCGAGAACGCGGTCGCGCGCGCATGGTCGGCGATGACGCGCATGGCGAAGCCTTCCGGCGTTTCGGCTTCGTAATTTCGACCTGCGAGTTGCGCGACAAAGTTGACGATGTTCTTGAGCAGATCGGTTTCGTAATTTGACTTCACGCCTTGCAGCACGACGCAGAGGCGTTCGAGGCCCATGCCGGTGTCGACTGAGGGCGCGGGTAGCGGGGTTAGCTGGTATTGCTTGGGAGCAGTGGCACCCTCCCTGACGGTCGGGTTTCCGTCATCAACCGACCCGCCCGCTGACGCAGGCGGTACTGACTCGCTGCGGACGAACTGCATGAAGACGAGATTCCAGATCTCAGTGATCGTGTCGCCGGGGCCGTTGACGTTGGCGGCGCAGTTCTCGGCGTCGGACGGATCGTCGCCCATGTAGTAGTGAACTTCGCTGCATGGGCCGCACGGGCCGGTCTCGCCCATCTGCCAGAAATTATCTTTGCGACCGAAGCGCAGGATGCGCTCTCTCGGCGCGCCGACGGCCTCCCAAAATTTCTCTGCGTCTTCGTCGGGGCCGACTTCGTCATCACCTTCGAAGACTGAAAACCACATGCGCTCGGGATCGAGCTTGTATTCATTCACCAGAAGATCCCAGGCAAACTTGATCGCGTCTTCTTTGAAGTAATCGCCGAAGGAAAAATTCCCGAGCATCTCGAAGAAGGTCTGGTGACGCGCGGTCTTGCCGACTTCGTCGAGGTCGTTGTGCTTGCCGCCGGCGCGCAGACATTTCTGCGACGAGCAGGCGCGGTTGTAATCGCGCTTCTCGTTTCCGAGAAACACGTCCTTGAATTGATTCATGCCCGCGTTGGTGAACAGCAGCGTGGGATCGTTGGCAGGCAAAAGCGGCGACGAGCGCACACGTGTATGTCCGTGCCGCTCGAAGTACTCGAGAAATTTTTCGCGAATTTCGTTACCAGTCATGTTTTAGCGAGCAGTTGGCAGTAAGCAGCGAGCAGAAAAGACTCGAAATTAGCTGATGGATTGCCTGTGTCGGGAGGGTCTTAACTGCTCGTTGCTCACCGGTCACTGCTTACTTTTCAGTTTAGCACGGGCTAAGTGGGCCGCGAAGTTTGTACTCAGAGGTGATTTGGGTTATTCATCATCCGTGCTACACATGCGATTACTTTTGACTCTCTGCTTGATCTCCACCGGGTTGCTTGCCGGTTGCACTCAGCAGACTAAACCCGCCGGGCCGACATTCGCCGGGCGTCTGTTTTTTCTCAACGGGGATCGCGCTAAGGGCGCGGACCTTGCCGAGCTGCAAACTGCTGCGGCTGGTGCGCCGAATAATTATCAGGTGATCACCAGCGGCATACTTGAAGCCGTGGCGAGTCCCGACCAGACCAAACTGCTCTACACCACGAAAGATGGAATCATGCTGCGCGACTTTGCCGGCGGCGCGATGAAGTCGCTTATCAAAGGCGACAGCTTCTGTCTTGCGTGGGCGCCGGACGGCAACCACTTCAGCTATAAACAGAAATCGGGTGAGACGACGAAGCTCTACGCGTCTGATCTGGATGGAAAAACGAAACTGGTTTTGGATTATCCAAACGACGCCGCCGAATGTGCGCAATGGATTTCGGCTGATCGAATTGTGTTCGATCGTTTTGTGGGCGCGGCGTCCAAGAAAGCGAACGAGCAGCTGAAGCCTAACACCACCACCGTCGCGACGATTGGCGAGTCAGTGAAAACCAAGGACACGCCGCGCAAGTGGACCATTGAAGCGGTGTGCTCGAAGAGCAACAACGGGTTTCTGCGATCGGCTGATCAAGGCAAGCTGCTGGTCGCGAAGAACATCGATCATTTCGAGAGTCTCGATCCTTCGGCCGCGCCTTGTTCGGAGTGCCGGTTCGTTGGTTACGCCGCGCAGAGTTGCGTGCCGTTCTTCATCGAACAACCGACCAGCACAACGACCGAATTGTTCTATCTCAACCCGACTAACCTGTCGAAGCAAAAGCCCGGATCCATCAACCGAGCTTTTTCGCCCAGTGCGAAAGCGCTGATCAAGTCATCCGCGAAATTAATGATCATTGGAGACGGCGCGAATCTGTTCCTGGTCGATACCGAGAGTGGCGCGATCGTGTCGCTGCTGGATAAAACCGTCGAAGACTCGTCAACACCTGCCGATCAGAAAATTCCTATCGTGTGGATCGAAAAGTGAATCTGGCCTTGTAGGGGCAGGGCTCGTCCCTGCCCGTCTTTAAGGTTTGCAGAGCGGGCAGGGACAAGCCCTGCCCC
>DATANL010000312.1:0-4182 GCA_036266295.1 Pyrinomonadaceae bacterium
CCCGGTGGAAGTTATCGCGACGTCGACATCTACAAGAAGCTCTATGCCGAAGGCAAGCTCAAAATTCGCATTTACAAAGCCGTCTATGGACCAGGCGCGGAAGCCGACCGCCTGCTGCGCGAAGGTCCGATCATCGAGGCGTATGGCAATCGGCTGAACGTGCGCGCAATCAAGGTGGTGTCCGACGGCGCGCTCGGCTCGCGCGGCGCTGCGTTGCTCGCGCCTTACAGCGACGTACCTGAAGTGAAAGCCGCTGACGGCAGCATGAAACCGAACGTCGGATTTCTCAGGGTGAAAGACGAAGAGTTGCTGCCGATGTTGAAGTCGGCGCTCGAGAAAGGCATCCAGGTCGAGACTCATGCAATCGGCGACTACGCGAACCGATTCACGCTTGATGAATATGAAAAGGCGTTGAAGGCGGTACCAAAGTCGCAGCGCAAAATCGCCGAGCCTCGCTGGCGCGACGAACATTCACAGATTGTTAACCCTGCCGACATACCTCGCTTTGCGAAGCTTGGCATCATTCCGTCGATGCAGCCGTCGCACGCCATCGGCGATTTTCATTTTGCGCCGAGCCGTCTCGGCAAGGAACGCTTGAACGGAGCTTACGCTTGGAACACTTTCATAAAATCGGGCGTAGTCGTTCCCGGAGGCTCGGATGCGCCGGTTGAGCGCGGCGAACCGATGATCGAATTCTATGCGGCGGTGGCGCGCAAAGACGTTCGCGGCTATTCAGACGAGAACTGGCATCCGGAAGAGAAGGTCTCGCGCGAGAACGCTTTGAAGATGTTCACCATCTGGCCGGCGTACGTGGCGTTTGAAGAAAACTTGCGCGGCTCGATCGAAGTCGGCAAGCTCGCGGACTTTACGGTGCTGTCTGCCGACATCATGCAGATTCCGGAGATGGATATTCTGAAGACGCGTTGCGTCATGACGGTGATTGGCGGCGAGATTGTCTATCAGACATCGCCGCAAGCCGCCGCGCTCGAAACAGATTTCAGCCGGCTGCCCGCGACGGATTTATGGTGGCGCAGTGACGTAGACGATGAATAGCCGTACACCACAACCACGACACACGAACAGGTAAATCTGCGATTAGTCCACTAACGTTCAAAATCTTAGTTAGCCTCGGCATCGTTGTGATCGCGACGGTGCATGGATACGGCGCGGCGTGGTTGGCGATCTGGATGCTGTTTCATCCGTACCGGCCGAAGAAACTTTTGGGCCTCACTATCTGGCCGCAGGGAATGATCCCGCGTCATCGCGCGCGCCTGGCGCAATCGATCGGCAACGCTGTCGGCAATGAACTCGTCTCGCAGGAAACGGTGTTCGATGCGTTATTCGAGACCGGGTTCTTCGCCAACAAGGTCGAAGGGTTCGTCACATCCTACACGAGTGAATTGCTGTCGACCGCGTATCCTTCGTTGATTGAAGCCCTGCCCAGCGGGGCCCGCGCGCCGGTGCTCGATACCATCGCCGCGTTGCAATTGCGTTTGGCGGAACACATCGCGTCAGTCTTGAAGAGCGATCAGACCGCGCAGGCAATCGAGACCTTCGTCGACAAGCAGGTCGACGTGCTCTTGGCCAGACGGCTGGAAGAAACTCTGAGCGCCGACACGATCGGCATTCTGCGGTCTTTCGTCGAAGACCGGTATCAATCGTTCGTCGCCGACGAACGGTTTGAGGCGAAGGTCCATTCGTTTGTCAGCGATCGCATCGACGATCTCGCGCGTACGGATGCCACGCTGGCGGAAATGTTTTCGCCGGAGACGATTGACTTAATCAAAGAGCGGATCGATCAGCAGGTCCCGCCGATCGTCCATCACCTGGCGGACATCGCAGCCAGCAAGAACACGCGCCAGCGCATCGGCGCGCTCATCAAACACGAAGTCGACGACTATTACGATCGGCTTTCCTTCATCAAAAAGATTTTTATTTCGCGGGAGCGAATCTATTTCGAAGTCGACGACCTGGTGAACAACAATCTGCCGCGGCGAGTCGAAGAGTATTTACGCGGCGAAGCCTTTGCGCATGAAGCCACGCTCTTTCTGAATGGGACGATCGACAACCTCATGCAGCGGCCGCTCAACGATCTGCTGGGGCAAATTTCGTCTGACAACTTCGAAAACATTAAGCGACAGGCAACCGAGCGCTTTGTCGCGATGTTGCGAAGTCCGGAGTTGGTTGACTCGGTCAATGCCTATCTCGATGACGCGCTGCAACGTCTAGAACCGCGGACCCTGCGCGAGTTGCTGGAAACGCTCAATCCTGATTCCGCTGCGCGGGTGAAGACGTTTTTGACGAAGAGCCTGCTGACCGTATTGTCGCGCGACGACACGGCCGCGACTATCAACGGAATTCTCAGCGCCCAGATTGAAAAATTCCTGATCACGCCGATTGGAAAACTCGCCGATCACATGCCGGCGGGCGCGATTGATAAGGCCTCCGTGGCGCTGACGGAAAAGATCGTCACTGCGGCACGCGAACGTTTGCCGGCTGCAATCGCAGAATTCGATGTGGGCGGTCTGGTGCGACAGAAAGTTTCAGATTATCCGATCGAGAAATTGGAAGCGCTCGTTTTGTCGGTGGCCCAGCAGCATCTGAAAACGATCGAATTGTTCGGCGCGTTCATCGGACTATGGATTGGCGTGGGCCAGGCGATCTATTTTTGGTTTACGTACGCGCCGAAGCATTGAGAGTGTCAGAACCGAGAGCGGTAGCGACCGGATCGATTGAGTTACAAGTGACCACTGACGAGTGACAAGCAAAGGCAGACGGTTCTTCATCTCGTCACTCGTCACGCAATTGATCTGAAAAGCAGCGGGACAAAGTTTTCATCTCGTCACTTCTCACTCGTCACTCGTCACTCAGCTGATCCGATCGCTACCGCTCTCGGTTCTGACACAAGAATTTTCCGGTTGACATTCTCTGAGTTAGATCATAAGAATCTGTCCATGTTGAAAGGAGTCATTTAACGAAATGACCTACGTTGTTGCTGAACCGTGCGTTGATTGCAAGTACACCGACTGCGCCGCGGTTTGTCCCGTCGAAGCTTTCCACGAATTGCCTGATCGTCTCTATATCAACGCTGATACCTGCATTGATTGCGATGCGTGCGTCCCCGAGTGTCCGGTCGAAGCGATCTTCGCCGATAACAATGTGCCCGACCAATATAAAGAGCCGGTCGATTGGCTGCAGCTCAATATCGACGAAGCACCTGGCTATCCGGTGATTAGCCAAAAGATCCCCGCGCTGCACGGACCAGCGTGCAACGGGCCTGCCGAGTAGTCGCAATTTCCGAAACCGCAAACAGACAAACACGTCGCTCGAAATTAATTCGGGCGACGTGTCATTTTGTTGGCGATCGATTTAGTCGAAGTTTTCTTCGATACCGTCCAGGGACTCGCGCAACACGCGTTGGGCATCCCTCGAGTCGAACTCGTTAGCTTGTCGCTCGAGCGCCTGCCGCGCCACGACCGCGTCAATCGGATCGCGCAACAGCAAACCGAGAACCGAAGTCGGCAATTGTGACAGCGCCTCGTGCGCCAGGGCGCGCACCACGACGTTGGGCGATCGGGCCAGTTCGCACAGCTCGCTCGGCGCCAGTCTCTCAGGCAAGAGCGCCGCCAGCGTATCCACCAGCGCAAAATTCTTCCGTTGATGCGCGCGATCAATCAAGCGCGAAAAAACATCGGCCGATTGCGTTTGTTGGCCGAGCACCGTAGCGCACGCATCAGCCAGTCGGCGTGCTTCGCGCGCGGCCTCGCGACCGGATGCCTGCTCGATTTGTTGGGCATGCTCATCCAGCGCGGCGAGTAACTGTTCTAATTCCTGATCCGCGCGCGGATCGTACTGCGTGGGGCGGTGGACCTGTTGGGTGTTTCCCGCCGCGGCCGACAGCCAGGCTTTTTCCAGCAGGTTCCTGGTGGCGGGCCTCAGGTGGTTCCAAACATTCGCCACGCCGGGGCCTAATTCTTCAATCATCATAGGCGGATAACGTCGAACAAAATCGCATTCATCTCGACCATCGCGATTGTACACCATGCGCTACTAGAAATCTGACAATGCTGCTAAGCTAACTCCTCGCGACAGCAAAAATCGCAAGACCGATTGAGGAAGAAATAATGCCAATCAGCGAACAATTGCTCGAGATTTTGGTTTGTCCGGCCTGTCATGCGAAGG
>DATANL010000313.1:0-2516 GCA_036266295.1 Pyrinomonadaceae bacterium
ACGCTCAGGATTTCGGCATCGATCCTTCCATGTTCAAAAACTACGGCGTGCACTTGCACGTGCCGGCCGGCGCGATTCCGAAAGATGGCCCAAGCGCCGGCGTCACCATCACCGCGGCGCTGGCCTCGCTTTACACGGGCCGCCGCGTGCGATCTGACACTTCGATGACGGGCGAGATTACTCTGTCAGGGTTGGTGTTTCCCGTCGGTGGCATCAAAGAAAAGATCCTGGCGGCTCATCGCGCGGGAATTCGCCGCATCATCCTGCCGGCGCGCAACGAAGCCGACCTCGAAGATATTCCCGAAGATGTGCGCAACGAACTCAATTTGAAAACCGTAACCCGCATCAACGAAATTGTGGACGCGGCTTTGGAAACCGTGGTCGCCAGTCCACCGCCGCCCGTGCCGCCCGAACTTACTCATCGGCGGCCCGACGCTGACGCATCAGCCGAGCCTTTGATTGCTAGGGAACTTTGAGGATCCTGGTGTTAGGCAATAGCGGCGTCACATTGTCGGGCGATCTGATCCGCTGCGTCGTGCGATTAAGCAAGTAACTGGTCGAATAAGATCCGCCGTAGGGAGACTTGCAAACCCGGCCACCGGGCACAAAGGTATATTCGCTCGTCTCGGGAATAAGAAACCACAGTCCTGCGTACCACCATTTGCGCGGTGTGAATACCGTCCGCGCGTTTCGGCGATCGCTCCAAATATCGAAGCTGTCACGGCTCTCCTTGTCGAGCGACGCAGTCACGCGGCCCTCGTTCCGCACGACGACTCGCTTGCCCGAACCGATTTCGCCGTTAACCATGACCGCACCCGAGTACACGAGCATTTCCGATTCGCTGCTCGAGAAAACATTCAAGCGATAATAGCCGGCCGATTTGATCGTGTACTCGGTTTTGTTCGCCGATACGATAAGCGAATTTCGTTCGGCTCGCTTCACGCGGGTTTCCGATACGAAGAGTGCCGCCGATCCTCTGGTTACATCGATCGAGACGATATCGTCCGCGTTCACACGGTAAGTGATCTCGCTGTTTCCGCTCAGATAGAAATCAAAATCCGGATAGGGACGAATCTCGGCGCGAGCGTGTGGCGCAGTCCGCAGGCGATCGCCGTCTGCCAGTTGTGCATCGGACTTCAGCTCGCGCCAATCGCCTTCACCGCTTTTGACCGACACGCCCCGCTCGACAAACCCGGCCACGCTATTGCGCGCTGATACCACACGCGCGCCCCCGGCCGCGTGCTTGTCGTCAAGCACATCGATATATCCATGGCCGTCTTCCATCTGCTTGTACCATTCGCTGCTTTTCAGCGACTTGTTGGCCTGAACTAACGTGGCCGCGCGCTCGCGGCTCCATTTATCAAACGCATCTTCGACGGTCTTGTCGCTCGCATCGCGACTGACTGCGCCGGCCAATACCGCGGCGCCGCCCTCTTTTAGAATGTGGCCGCTGACCGCCACGCCGCCTTTCAGCACGCGTACGTGCGACTCGCGATTGGACGTCACGTCGAAGCGATAACCTCCGGCCCTGAAGATTGCGTATTCACCGCCCGGCGTTATTACGTTCACGAGGCTAAAGAAGCGATCCTTGAGTTCCTGATACTGAGACGCCAATTGCGGTGCGTCTTCGATCGGGATTTCAATAATGGCCGATCCTTTTGTGACTTCAATTTTCAGGTTGTCGGGTGAGAGATCCCACAGATGCGCGGTCGTGTGATCGGACAGACGCAGGTAGTAACCGGGAATCAGCACCAATTCCGCGCGGCCGTCGTCCAGCTCGATCGTATCGCCGTTTGTCAGAGGACGTTTCGAGCCGGCGTTCGGCTCCGCCGCGCAGAGACAGCGGCCGTCACCGCTGACGAAATTTACGAACCCACCGCGCCGTTCAAATCCATGGATTGCGAGAGGCTCCTCGCGCTTTGTTTCCTTAGGTTGGCCCTGGCCGGCGGACGCTGCGCTGATGGCCAGAACCAACGCGACGGTCAAGCACGCTTTCATGGCTTTCACTTCCGCGTCCTCAGTCTTTTGAGTTCCTACTTCTGATCCGGCGGCACCGCGTTCGCATTGCCGTTAAGGAATCGATCCAACCAATAGAGTTGCCAGTTCAAACTCTCCACCAGATGCTTCGGCTCGCCCGTGCGCGTCAGGTTATGGTTCTCGCGGGGAAAGAAAACGATCTCGGTAGTCACGCCGAAATGTTTGAGCGCGCGAAACCACTGCTCGCCCTGCTCGATGGGCACGCGAAAGTCGTTGTCCGAATGAAGGATCAGCGTCGGCGTCTTCACCTTGTTGGCATATTTCAAAGGCGAGCGGTCCCAGTACAAATCCATCTTCTGAAAAATGTCGCCGCCAAAATCGGACGAGTGCCCGTAGGCGCCGTCACGCGTGCCATCATCAGAAATGAAATTTGAAAGACTTCGCAACGTCACCGCGGCCTTGAAACGATCTGTGTGGCCGACGATCCAGTTGGTCATGAAGCCGCCGTAACTTCCGCCGGTGACGCCCATGCGATCCTG
>DATANL010000314.1:0-9188 GCA_036266295.1 Pyrinomonadaceae bacterium
CCAGAGAAAGAAATAAACGGCGATGACAGCGATAAGCACCGCAACGGTGCGCAGGTTGTAGGGCCACCACGTCAGGACAAGAGTCGTTAGCAGACACAGCGAGGAAAATCCGATCGCAAATTGGGTCCCGGGCGAAAACCAACGCAGCGGTCGCAGGACCACGCCGAGTACCGCATTTCTGATTTCATCGATCGTTGATGTGAATCGGGGACGAGGGCTCATTGTTTTTGCAATGGCGTGGCGACGTGTGGTTCGCGGTGCGGATGCCACGCGGAATGATCTCCCAGGGCCCGCTCGATGCGATCAAGCAGCGGACCCAATGTCCCGCGATTCTGTGCGGAAATGGCAATCGCCTCGGCGCCAGTTTCCAGCGATAGATGGCGTCGAATGGAATCGAGTGTCTCAGGCTCGACTAAATCAGCTTTGTTCAGCACAAGCAGCCGCGGGATTTGTTCGACGTGTAATTCCGTGAGAATCCGATCGACTGAAGCGATCTGTTGCTGCCAACGCGGGTTGGACGCATCGACCAGATGGATGAGCAAACGGCTGCCGTCGATTTCTTCCAGCGTCGAGCGAAACGCGGTGATCAGATCCGGCGGCAAATCGCGAATGAAACCTACGGTGTCATTGATGATCACTTCGCGCTCGCGGGGAAGGCGCAAGCGCCGCGTGGTTGGATCGAGCGTCGCGAACATTCGCGACTCCGCGAGCACCGTGCTGGCCGTCAGCGCATTCAGCAGGGTTGATTTGCCGGCGTTGGTGTAGCCGACGAGCGAAATCGTGGGGACCTGATGACGCAAACGCTCTTTGCGCCGTTGTTCACGCCGCCTGGCTTGCGAGGCCAGGTCTTTCTCCAACCGATGAATCCGATCGCGGACCCGGCGACGATCGGTTTCGAGCTTCGTTTCACCGGGACCGCGGCCGCCGATGCCGCCGGCCAGTCGCGAAAATGCCGAGTTCTGGCCCATGACCAGCCTCGGCAAAATATATTTGAGCTGCGCCAGCTCGACTTGAATCTTGCCTTCGTGCGATTGCGCGCGCTGCGCAAAAATATCCAGGATCAGTTGCGACCGGTCGATCACTTTCAAGTCAGTTGCCTCAGAAATTGAACGTACCTGCGCCGCCTGAAGTTCGCGATCGAAAATAATTACGTCCGCGCCCAGTTGCATCGCCCGGACCAGCAACTCGTCGAGCTTCCCTTTGCCGAGCAGCGTGCGCGGGTCGATCACTGCGCGCCTTTGAATCATTTCATCGAGTACAGCGATGCCTGCCGATTGGGCCAGTTCTCTGAGCTCCGCCATCGATTCTTCGGCGTCGGCAATGGCGCCGGGCGCTACTCCTACCAGAATCGCTTGATCGCCCTGAGCGGCTTTCCGTGTAGTCCGGCGATTGCGCGCCATTTCACTTTCGAGCGCGGACATCAGTTCGAGAAAGTCCACCTCGAGTTGCGATGGAACTTCGGCGGGCAGAAACGCAAAGCTGCCATCGCCTCCATTCGCGTGCAGTTTGTCCGCCGTCGAGGGAAGTAGATGCGCAGAACGCACGACGCCTGGCAGCCCGGTCTCCTGATTCACCTCGATCGCAGCCATTAGATCGAGCCGCAGCAACGCAAGATCCGTCAGGTCGTCGCGAGTGAGGTCTTCGCCGCGCAAGTGAGTATGGACGCAACGCAATCCCCGAAACCGATCGCCAGCGACGCGCACGCGCTTGAAATCAGGCAGCTCGATACGGCGCGCGTCGCCGACAATCACGTATTCGACGTAGCCTTTGCGATCAATTAGCGCCCCGATTTGTCGGTTGGTTTCGTGTGAGAGTTCGCTCAACTGTCGGGCAAACTCCGGCGTTACGATCTGGCGCGGAGAGATGCGCCGCTGATACAACTTTTCAATCCGCCTTAACTGATTGGGCTTGAGACCGTGTGTATTGCCGTGAAGATTTCGCATCCAGTGGATTGGCGAATTATAGCACGCACCATTGGCGCGTTACCGCAGGGGCACGTTGCAAAGGCGCCAATAGACAATGGTCAATCGCGTCGCTACGATGTAGCGTCCAGGTTATGAAGCCCCACCCGAACATAATCAAGATTGATCCGGCTGCGGGAATCGCCGGTGGCGAGGTCATCGTTCATTTCGATCGACTGAGCGCCACAGCGCTGTCTCGAATGCAGGTCAGGTTCGCGGGCGCCGCGGCGCATCTCGTTTCAGCCAAGACGGACCGCGCGCTGGCCCTGGTGCCTGAAGTCGCGAGCGATGGTGCGGTGAAGGTCGATATTGTAACTGAAGCTGGTGCACCCCGGACCGGGACGGCCGCTGCCTTCACGATTGGGACCAGGATGGCGGCGAATCTCCATCCGGTGACCAACCCGACCTTCGACCCTTCCGATGGTTCACTGTTCGTGACTCGGTCGGGGTCGCGCGGTGAGCACGCGCCCATCTCAATTTTTCGGATCGGCGCTGAAGGAGTAGAAGAATTCTCTGGCGACGTCACGAATCCTACGGCCATTGCATTCGACCGGACGCGGCGCATGTTCGTGACTAGCCGCTTTGACGGAACGGTCTATCGCGTCACCCGCGATGGGCAGGTTGTGGCATTTGCCGGAGACCTGGGGATTGCGACCGGTATGGCCTTCAATCGCGACGGCGAGATGTTTGTCGGTGATCGGTCGGGCACCATCTACCGCATCAATGAAATAGGCGAAGCGAAGCCCTGGGCGGAACATGAACCGTCGGTGTCGGCGTATCATTTGGCGTTCGGGGCTGACGATAATCTCTACGTTAGCGGGCCAACGGTTTCGAGCTTTGATTTGATTACCCGCTTCGATCCGGCCGGTAACGCCAGCGTGTTTTACCCGGGATTGGGGCGGCCGCAGGGTTTGGCTTTTGATCGGGAAGGAAACCTGTACGTGGCAGCGGCGCTGCGCGGCCGTCGGGGTGTGGTGAAGATTTCAGCTGACGGAAGTCGCGCCGAGCTGTGCGTTGCGGCCATGAATCTTGTGGGGCTCGCGTTTGGACCTCAGGGTGAAATGGTTGTGGCGACTAATGAAGCTGTGTATAGTTTGCCGCTCGGAATTAAAGGACTTCTGCTTTAGATCACAACGTTGTTTACGCAGGGAGGATTAATCTGGACAGCGGCATCATAGGACAATTCGTGCTGCACATGGTTGTGCTGCTTTTCTCTCTTTCGGTCCACGAGTCGGCGCATGCCTGGACGTCGAATTATTTTGGCGACGATCTCGCGAGACTCCAGGGACGGATCTCTCTGAACCCGGCGGTCCACATCGATCCGATCGGAACGTTGTTGCTGCCGGCGATTGCTTTCTTTACGCACGCGCCGGTGTTTGGCTGGGCCAAGCCCACGCCGGTTAACCCGCTCCGTTGGCGGAACAAGCGGGTCGCTAATTTTTGGGTTTCGATCGCCGGGGTCATCTGCAATTTTATTATTGCCCTCGTGGCGGGAGTCATCATTCGAATTCTTTTCTCGTTCGGCATCATCGTCGTGGGCGGCCGCGCGCTGGTCCCGGCGAACACTGATTCGCTGATTGCGATCGGCGCCGTCGAATTGTTATGGGGTTTCTTTTATCTGAATGTCATTCTCGGGGTGTTCAACTTGATTCCGATCCCTCCGCTTGATGGCAGCAAGGTTCTGCAAAGCATCCTGCCGCCCAGTTTTGACTCCGCTTTCGAAGTCCTCGAGAGATTTGGCTACATGTTGCTGATCCTGGCGATGCTCACCGGTGTTTTCGGGACCGTGTTTGGAATATTCGTCCCGATCTTTATTCGATTACTCTTTTTGGGTGCGTCTTACTAGGTGCGTCTTAATTTATGAAACGAATTTTTAGCGGCGCGCAACCGACGGGCAATGTTCACCTCGGAAACTATCTCGGGGCGTTGCGTAATTGGGTAGCGCTGCAACATGAATACGAAAGTTTCTTTTGCATCGTCAACCTCCACGCGATCACCGTGCCTCAGGATCCGAAAGTGCTGGCCGCGAAGACGCGCGAGTTGGCGCGCATTTACTTAGCTGTCGGAATCGACGCGAACGTCTCGACGGTGTTCGTGCAATCGGACGTGGCGGCGCACACGGAATTGACCTGGCTGCTGAACGGCGTGGCGCGCATGGGCGAACTCGAACGCATGACGCAGTACAAAGATAAGGCGCTCAAACAGGCTGAAACTCTGAGCGTCGGCTACTTCGATTACCCGGTGCTGATGGCTTCGGACATTCTGCTGTATCAAACGGATTTGGTTCCGGTCGGCGAAGATCAGAAACAGCATCTCGAGCTCACGCGTGATATCGCGATTCGCTTCAATCGCGATTATGGACAGACCTTCGTGGTGCCCGATCCGTTCATCCCGAAGGTTGGCGCTCGCATCATGTCGCTGGCAGATCCCACCAAAAAGATGTCGAAGTCGGACGAAGAGAGCGAGGCCGGCTGTGTGATGTTGCTGGATGACGAGGACGCGGTGCGCCGTAAGTTCAAACGCGCGGTGACCGACTCGGGCACGGAAATCAGATTCGATGAATCGCGGCCCGCCATCAACAATTTGCTTACGATTTATCACCTGCTCACAAACAAAAGTGAGAGTGAGATCGAGGATCATTTTCGCGGGAAGGGTTATGCGGCGTTGAAGCAGGATCTGGCCGATGTTTGTATCGAGTTTCTGAAACCAATCCAGGAGCGCGTGCGCGGCATCGATGATGCTAAACTTGACCAGATTCTGGAGCAGGGCGCGGAACGCGCAGAGGCGATTGCGCAAATGACACTCACGAAAGCGAAAGCCGCAATGGGTTTGATTGGCGCTCGCAGTTAATGGCCATGGAAGAAGCCACGCAAACTCTGGCAGAGAAGGAAGCCGACGACGCTACGGAAGCGGCGCCCGCGATTAGCGTCGCCGGTGCGCAGCCGTCGATTGCTCCCGACCGGGACAGCGATCAACTTCAGGTCACGTTGGGTGACTTTGAAGGACCACTCGATCTTCTCCTCTACCTGGTTCGCCAGGAGCAAGTCAATATTTACGACATCCCCGTCGCGCGCATCACGGACGAGTATCTTCGTTACCTGCAATTGATGAAGGAACTCGACCTCACCGTGGCCGGTGATTTCCTCGTGATGGCGGCGCAGTTGATCGAGCTCAAGTCGCGCATGTTGCTGCCGCGCGATCCGCTGGCGGCCGAGGAAGAAATCGAAGATCCGCGCGCGGAGCTGGTCAATCGTCTGCTCGAACACGAAAAGTTCAAGGCTGCGGCGCAGATGCTCTGGTCGCGGGCGACGGTCGAGCAGGCCGTGTTCAAACGCGCTGAGATCGAGACAGACAAGAACAATCCCGAGGTTGCCGTGGGGCTCTTCGATCTGTTGCGTGTATTTCAGGAAATCCTCGCGCGCCACAAAGAAGAAGTTCTGCTGGAGATCGAGCGCGAGGAAGTTACGATGGGCGAGATGATCGAACGTCTGCGCAACATGGTCAGGTCGGCCGGCGAATTGAACGTGCTGCGGTTTTTTGAACAGGCCCGGTCGCGGCGTGAATTGGTAGTCGCTTTCCTTTCGGTGCTTGAGCTGGTGCGTCTGAGCGAAATCTCTTTACGGCAAACCGAAACATTCGGCGAGATTACCGCCCGCGTAGCAGAGCCGGCGGCCTGAGGTTTATGGATAAAATAATTTGAGTTCGTTTAAATGGCGGACTTGTCCGCCGCTTAGCAATTGCCGGACAAGTCCGGCGTCTAAACGTTTGGAGATGTACTGGATTAATGAGTAACAAGGCCAAAGCCGCAACCGCAGACGATCAAATCGAACTCGCGGATTCTGACGATTCCGAGATCGTCGGCGAACGTCAAATCAGTGACGCGGAATTGAAGTCGATCACGGAGGCATTAATCTTTGTCGCGGACGAACCGATCACTGCGAAGATGATTGCCTCCGTCATTAAAGTTGATCGTGACGCAATCGAAGCAGTGATCGCCGAGTTGGTATCCGATTACGAAGCAGGGAAGGGTGGCTTGCAGTTGCGCGAAATTGCCGGCGGCTGGCAGCTAGCGACGCGTCCGGAATTTCATGAACAGGTCCGCGCGTACCTGAAATCGAAGCCGAGCGCGAAGCTCTCGCTGGCTTCACTCGAAACTCTTGCGGTGATCGCTTATCGCCAACCGGTCACCGTTCCCGAGATCCTCGAAATTCGCGGGGTGCAATCGCCGTCCGCCATCAAGACGCTGCTCGACAAGCGTCTGATAGTTGCGAAAGGCCGCAAAGAAACTGTCGGCCGGCCCATGATGTACGGCACGTCGAAGGAGTTTCTGATTCAGTTTGGATTGAAGGACCTTTCAGAGTTGCCGAGCATCGAAGACTTTCAGGACCTGGCAGGCGGAACGGAATGAAGTCAGTACCATCTGCGTCAGCAGATGGGATAAGCGCAACGTTGATCGAGCCACTTGATCCCATCCGCTGACGCAGATGGTACTGACTTTGCCCATGGAACAACGACTACAGAAATTGATCGCCGCGGCCGGCATCTCGTCGCGACGTCATGCGGAAGAGTTGATCACTTCCGGCAAAGTAACCGTCAACGGCAAGACCGTTACTGAGTTAGGTGCGAAGGCGGACCCCGAGCACGATCACATTAAAGTCAACGGCAAACTCATAAATCCGCAGTTGAAGCGGCAGGAACACATCTATGTCCTGCTGAATAAGCCCAAGGGATATTTGACGAGCATGTCCGATCCGGAAGAAAGGCCGCTGGTAATTGATCTGCTGCCGAAATCGCTCGGCCGGGTGCACCCGATCGGCCGGCTGGATTTCAACACGGAAGGGTTGCTGCTGCTGACGACCGACGGTGAACTTACTAATTTCATCACATCCGCACGCAACAAGGTCGGAAAAATCTACAGCGCCAAAGTGAAGGGGACGCCGAGCGATAAAGCGGTCGAGAGGTTGCGTCGCGGGGTCGTGATTGATGAGGGCGCGCCACTTGCGCGAGCTGAGGTGCGCCGGCTGCGCTCGAACACTGTCAATGCCTGGTTTGAGGTGAAGCTGTATGAAGGTCGCAATCAACAGATCCGGAAGATGTTCGACGCGATTGGCCATTCAGTCGTGAAACTCGTGCGTTCACAGATCGGACCGCTTGAGCTGGGAAGTCTACGCACCGGCGAATGGCGACACCTCACCGCGCGAGAAGTGTCGCAACTCAAACGGCCTGCCACCACGAGAAATCAGACCAATCAAAAGTCACGCGCGCGGGTGCGTGCGTCTCGTCATTAAGCTACAATGTCCGTTCTCATTTAACCCTCGACAGGCGTCTTTAGGCCTGTCGTTTGTTTGATAAGGGTAGAAAAGCGACTGGCGTCCGGACGATCCGCGGTTTGACACAATGCAATTCGAACTTACTGAAGAACAACTTCAAATGAAGATGAGCGTGCGCGAGTTCGCTGAAGCTGAAATCGCGCCGCACGTCATGGAGTGGGACGAGTCGCAGCATTTTCCAATTGAGCTATGGCCGAAGCTCGGTGAGCTTGGCCTCACCGGGATTTTGTTTCCGGAAGAGTACGGTGGCGCCGGGCTCGGTTACGTAGAGTACGCGACGGCGATTGAAGAGCTGTCGCGGGTCGACGGCTCGGTGGGGATTTCAGTGGCGGCCCATAATTCGCTTTGCTCGAACCATATTTTTAAGTATGGCAACGACGCCCAGAAGAAAAAATATCTCGAGCCGCTCGCGAAGGGCACTCACCTCGGCGCATGGGGTTTGACTGAACCTGGCGCCGGATCCGACGCCTCAGGCACGCGCACGACTGCGGTGAAACAGAACGGCAACTGGGTCATAAACGGCTCGAAGAATTTCATCACTCACGCCATTCACGCCGATACCTGCGTTGCTTTCGCGTCAAACGATCGGACGAAGCACAGCAAGGGCATCACCGCTTTCATCTTTGAAAAAGGAATGGCGGGCTTCGGTCCGTCGAAGAAAGAGAACAAGCTGGGCCTGCGCGCGTCCGAAACTGCCAGCGTGGTGTTTGAAGACTGCGTCGTGCCTGACGAGAATCGTCTCGGCGAAGAAGGCATGGGCTTTGTGAACGCGATGCAAATTCTGGACGGCGGCCGCATATCGATTGCCGCGCTGGCGGTGGGCATCGCGCAGGGCGCTTACGAATCTGCGCTGCGATATTCCGGCGAGCGCCAACAGTTCGGCAAACCAATTCGCGAATTTCAAGCAATTCAATTCAAGCTGGCGGACATGGCGACCCAGATCGAAGCAGCGCGCCTGTTGATGTATCAAGCCGCGGCGATGAAGGACCAGGGAAAGAAAACGACGAAGCAATCGTCCATGGCCAAGCTGTTCGCCGGCGAAATCAGCGTCCGCGTTTGCGAGGAAGCTGTGCAGATTCACGGCGGCTACGGCTACACGAAAGATTATCCCGCCGAAAAATATTGGCGCGATTCCAAACTTTGCACGATTGGCGAAGGCACGTCTGAAATCCAGCGAATCATCATCGCGCGCGAGATTCTGAAAGGTTTATGACCGGTTCGCTTTTAGATCGGGTGGTGGCTGGCGATGCCGTCGCCGTCGCGCGAGCTATCTCAAAAGTCGAAGACAACGCGGAGGCAGCTTCCGATTTGATGAAGCAGATCTTTCCGCGCACCGGACGCGCGTTGATCGTCGGCATCACGGGCGCGCCGGGAGCGGGAAAGTCTTCGCTGGTTGATAAACTGGCGGCGCTCTATCGCCGGCGCGGTGACCGTGTCGGTATCATCGCGGTCGATCCCTCGAGTCCTTTTTCCGGTGGCGCGATTCTCGGCGATCGCATTCGCATGCAGACGCTGACGCTCGATAAAGGCGTCTTCATTCGATCGATGGCCACTCGCGGAAACCTCGGCGGCCTCGCGCGCGCGAGCGTTGAAGCGGTGGCAATTCTCGATGCCGCCGGTTATGACAAGATCATCGTCGAGACGGTTGGCGTCGGTCAGGACGAGATCGAGATCGCCAAAACCGCGGACGTTTGCGTGGTGGTCCTGGTTCCGGGAATGGGCGACGATGTGCAGACCATGAAGGCCGGCATCATGGAGATAGCGGACGTGCTGGTCATCAACAAAGCTGACCACGACGGCATCCTGCGAACCGAAAAAGAATTGCAGGCTTTGCTCAGTTTGGCGCCGCGAGAAGACGAGTGGCAGCCTCCGATCGTAAAAACAGTCGCGATCGAAA
>DATANL010000315.1:0-5062 GCA_036266295.1 Pyrinomonadaceae bacterium
AGTGGCAAAAATCTTCTATTGCGCGGCACAAACGTTGCGATGTATATTGTGGGGCAAGAGAGACGGTTGGTGGATCCTCCGTCTCAAGTGGTTGCTGGGGTGAGGACAGTAACCACGCAAATGGATGAGCGCTGCGACGCCCACGTTGCAGCGCTCATTCGGTTTTTACGGCCCACATTTTCTCTCGCCATTTGACTCTCAGCCTTCATTCAAGTAGATAGATGCGGTTTTATGACTGCGTCGCCCGCGAATCTGACCAAGGCCACATCTCTAGCCTTCCTGATCGTCCTGATTTCTCTTTCGCTCGGCGGTTGCCGGCGGAAGCGCGCCGCCGACTCCAACAGCAATGCTTCGCAGACGTCGTCCGTGACGGGCAGCACTGAGGAGGCGAAGCGTGAGGCCCAGTCTTTGATCGAGAAAGGTAAAGAGCTTTACCGAAACGATCAGGACGAGCAGGCAGTCGAAACTTTCAAACAAGCCATCCAAAGCGATCCTGACAACGCCGAGGGTCATTTGCGTCTGGGAATGAGTTACGCCGCTCTCGACCAGAAAGATGAAGCCGAGGGCGAATATAAAAAGGCGGTTGAGCTATTCAAAAAGAAAAACTCGGCCGAGTCTAAAGACGCCAGTTCATACTTTTATTTAGGGGAAGCGCACAGTTTCCTGCACCAGGACGATAGTGCTGTAAGTGCTTATCGGCAGGCGACTAAGCTGAACGCTGAGGACGAAGAGACCTGGTATCGACTGGGGATGGCGCTGACGCGTCTCGCTCAATATCCCGAGGCGAGTTCGGCGTTTCAGAAAGCATTGGACCTCGATCCGAATGACTCTCGTGCCAGCGACGGTTTGGATAATGCAAAGGAAGGGTCGCAGCGGATCAAAGAAGGCAAGAAGCACGCGGAGGACATGCTGAAGAAACAGCAGGAAAACTCGAATACTAACGGCAATTTGAACCTGAACTCGAATTCAAGCGCCAAGCCTTCACCCAGGCGCACTCCGCGCAAACCGTGATAAGCTAAAGCCCAGAGTTTCCAGCATGGCCACGTATACACCACCGCCGTACTTTCCGCAGAGTTCGCTTTCGCCCCCGGACGATAAACGTTATCGAAAATTCAAGCTGATCGTCGCGGGAGTCATCGTCTCAGCGCTCCTGGTTCTTGGTGGCGTTATCACTGGGGTCGTTTATCTGATTAAGTGGCTGGCGCACTGACCGTCCGAAACAGCCTTCCGCGCTTGACATCGTTCGAGCCCGTCCGTATAGTTTCCCGTTTCGGACTACGGTCTGGAGACCTCCAAGTGCAACGCTATAACTGGTTCTGTCGGTGCGGAGGCGTTGCCCGGTCGATGTGAAGACATCAACCGTTAATAACTATTGTGGCGTAAGCACTGGCGTGATTGCGCAAGTCGCTCGGATGAACCCACTCAGCCGGCGACGCCACAGAAAAGCTTCGGCTGAACTTCGGGCTAATTGGGAAGCCAAATCCGCGCCCGCCTGAGAGCGAAATCAGAACGTCCCTGTAAACGAATTAATAGCAGGCCAGTTTGTCTGCGCTGACTGCCGGACTCGTTCCGGAAAGAGGCAGGCCACGGCCCTTTTTGCCTTTAAGGAACAGAGTTAGTACCGGAGTGGAAGCAACCGGGTTATCGAAGAGAGCACGATGCCGACGATTAATCAATTAGTTCGCAAAGGCCGTCAGCAGGTCAAATACAAGACCGCGAGTCCCGCTTTGCAGAGTTCGCCGCAAAAGCGCGGAGTTTGCACCCGCGTCTATACCCAGACGCCCAAGAAGCCGAACTCGGCGCTGCGCAAGGTCGCGCGCGTTCGGCTGACCAACGGCATCGAGGTCACCACCTACATCCCGGGTGTCGGCCACAATTTGCAGGAACACTCAATTGTTTTGATTCGCGGCGGCCGCGTTAAGGATTTGCCGGGGGTGCGCTATCACGTGATTCGCGGCACGCTGGATTCAGTCGGAGTCGGCGATCGCAAAAAAAGCCGCTCGAAATACGGCGCCAAGCGACCGAAGGGAGGCGCGAAGTAATTTATGCCAAGACGCAGAGTTGCCGAGCGAAGAGCAGTTCTTCCCGATCCCGTCTACAACAGCCCTCTGGTGACCAAGTTCATCAACGGCATTATGTGGGGCGGCAAGCGCTCGATCGCGGAAAAGACTTTTTATAACGCGCTGAAACAAGTGGGCGACAAGGCGAACGAAGAACCTTTGAAGGTTTTCAAGCGCGCGATTGAAAATGTGCGCCCGACCGTCGAAGTCAAGTCGCGTCGCGTCGGCGGATCGACCTACCAGGTGCCCATCGAAGTTCACCAGGAACGCCGCGGCGCCCTGGCCATTCGCTGGATTGTTCTCTATGCACGAGGCCGCGGCGAGAAGACGATGACCGATCGGTTGGCCGCTGAACTACTGGACGCGGCGAACAATCGCGGCAACGCGGTTAAGAAGAAGGACGATGTGCATCGCATGGCAGATGCGAACAAGGCATTCGCGCATTACAAGTGGTAACCGTTTAGACGGCGCGCTTATGCGCCGGACAAGTCCGGCGTCTAAACGAAGAGTTTGATTTATTAAATGGCTAAGCACGACCTCAGCAAATTCCGGAATATCGGCATCATGGCGCACATCGATGCCGGTAAGACCACCACCACCGAGCGTGTCCTTTATTACACGGGTGTCTCGCACAAAATCGGCGAGGTGCACGAGGGCACGGCGACGATGGACTGGATGGAGCAGGAGCAGGAGCGCGGCATTACGATTACGTCCGCCGCGACGACCTGTTTCTGGGAGCGGAACGGGGAAGATTATCGCATCAACATTATCGATACGCCCGGCCACGTCGACTTCACCATGGAAGTCGAACGCAGCTTGCGCGTCCTCGACGGCGCGGTAGCCGTTTTCGACGGCGTTGCCGGTGTTGAGCCGCAATCCGAGACTGTCTGGCGTCAGGCCGATAAATACGGCGTCCCGCGCATTTGCTTTATCAACAAACTCGATCGCGCCGGCGCATCGTTTCAGCGTTCGTTCGATTCAATCATCAGCCGCCTGGGTGCAAATCCGGTCGCGCTGCAAATTCCCATCGGAGAAGAAGATCAGCTTAAGGGCGTCATCGATTTGATTGCGATGAAGGGCTTGATCTGGAATGACGAGACCAAGGGCGCCGAATACGAAACGGGTGAGATTCCGGCGGATCTGAAAGACGCAGCTGTAGCGGCTCGCGAAAAGTTAATCGAAGCGGTGGCGACTGTCGACGACGACTTGATGCACAAGTACATCGAGGCGGAGCCGATTACCGAAGACGAGATCCGAAAGGCTCTACGTAAGGGCACGCTTGGATTGCGCCTGGTGCCGGTAGTGACCGGATCGGCCTTCAAGAATAAAGGCGTGCAGACGCTGCTCGATGCGGTTGTCGACTATCTGCCGTCGCCGCTGGATATTCCGCCGGTTGAAGGCATTAACCCCAAGAACGGAAGCAAAGAATCGCGGGCTGCTGATGCCAGCGAGCCGTTCAGCGGCCTGGTCTTCAAGATCATGGCGGACAAGCACCTCGGCCAGCTTTCGTTCGTTCGCATCTACAGCGGCACGATCAAGTCGGGTTCGTATGCCTACAACTCGGCGAAGGACAACAAAGAGCGCGTCGGTCGCCTGATGCGCATGCATGCGAACAAGCGCGAAGACATCGATTCGGCCAGCGCCGGCGAAATCATCGCCATCGGCGGTATGAAGCAGGTCACCACCGGCGATACGGTTTGTG
This sequence comes from Pyrinomonadaceae bacterium, assembly GCA_036266295.1. GTDB lineage: Bacteria > Acidobacteriota > Blastocatellia > Pyrinomonadales > Pyrinomonadaceae > UBA11740. The sequence goes on from DATANL010000315.1 coordinate 3,763, forward strand.
ACGAGAACAAGCCGATCATTCTTGAAGCGATTGAGTTTCCGGCGCCCGTTATTCGCGTGGCCGTCGAACCCAAGACCCGCGCCGATCAGGACAAGCTGGGTGTGGCGCTGGGACGTCTCGCTCAGGAGGACCCTTCGTTCAACGTTTCTACCGATCATGAAACCGGCCAGACGATTATTGCCGGCATGGGCGAATTGCATCTGGAAATTATCGTCGATCGCATGAAGCGCGAGTTCGGCGTCGAGGCCAACGTCGGCAAGCCGCAGGTGGCCTATCGCGAAACCATTACGCAGGCCGCTTCCGGAAAAGAAATTTTCAAAAAACAGACCGGTGGTCGCGGACAGTACGCGCACGTCGAGCTCGAGATTGAGCCGGCGCCCGGCGAAGGCTTTGTTTTCGAGAGTGAGATTAAGGGTGGCGCAATCCCGCGCGAGTTCATCAAGCCGACCGAGCAGGGCGTTCACGATGCTATGGAGCGCGGCTTTCTCGCCGGCTATGACCTGGTCGATATCAAAGTGCGTCTGATCGACGGCGGTTTTCACGAGGTTGATTCGGACGAGCGCGCCTTCATTATTGCCGGTTCGTTGGCTTTCCAGGATGCGGTCAGGAAGGCCAAGCCGGTTTTGCTGGAACCGATCATGCGGATCGAAGTAGTGACGCCTGACGATTATGTGGGTGCTGTTAACGGCGATCTGATGAAGCGTCGTGGCCAGTTTGCGGGAACCGAGATGAGACCCGGTGGTGCGCAGGTGATCACGGCGTTCGTGCCGCTCTCAGAGATGTTTGGTTATACGACCGATCTGCGCTCGGCGACGCAGGGGCGCGCTACTTCAACGATGCATTTCGAGCGTTATGATCAGGCGCCCAAGGCGGTCGCCGAAGAGGTGATCGCGAAAGTTCAGGGCGTGGCAAGTAAATAGTTTCTTTCAATGGCGGGCGTGTCCCGCTTTTATTGTGAGGACAAAGAGAAGATGAGCAAAGAGAAATTTGATCGCAGCAAGCCGCACGTGAACATCGGGACGATTGGACACGTGGACCACGGCAAGACGACTTTGACGGCGGCCATCACGAAGGTTTTGGCAAAGAACAATCCGAAGGTGCAGTTCGTGGCTTTCGATCAGATTGACAAAGCGCCGGAAGAAAAAGCACGAGGTATTACGATCGCCACCGCGCACGTCGAGTACGAGACGGTCAACCGTCACTATGCGCACGTCGACTGTCCGGGTCACGCCGATTATGTGAAGAACATGATCACCGGCGCGGCGCAGATGGACGGCGCGATTCTGGTGGTGGCGGCGAC
>DATANL010000316.1:0-5132 GCA_036266295.1 Pyrinomonadaceae bacterium
CCGAAACAATCAGGAACGCGCGCATGCGGTTCTGTCGTATCCCGCCGGTCGTTCCGCGTCCAGTCTCTTTCAGCGTTTCATTCAGATCCGGGCGCGACGCTTGTAGCGCCGGCGCCAGGCCAAACACGATTCCCGTGGCGACTGAAACCAGCAGCGCAAATCCCAGGACGCGGAAGTCAACATTGACTTCATGAATGCGCGGGACTTTGTCGGGAGTGACTGAGACCAGGAGCGGCGTTCCCCAAACCGCCAGCAGCAGCCCGACCAAACCGCCGGTCAGCGACAACAGAACGCTTTCGGTAAGCAGCTGGCGGATGATGCGCCAACGACCGGCGCCCAGCGCGCGTCGAATCGCCATCTCTTTTTGGCGCGCCGAAGCCCGGGCCAACAGAAGGTTGGCGACGTTCGCACAGGCAATCAGCAAAACGAACGCAACTGTTGCCAGCATTACCAACAGCAAGCGCTGAATATTGCCGACCATCTGCTTCTGCAAATTGATCAGGTTGACCGTGTAGCCGATCGTGCCGAGCGGCAGCGTTGTCTCAATTGCGCGCAATTCATTTTCGGCCTGGGCCACAGTCACACCCGGTTTGAGCCGGCCAATGACCGCGAGATTCAAGCTCCCCTGGTTCGCGCGTTCGTCTGCGCTCATCGCCAAAGGCATCCAGATATCATTTCTAATCGCGAACTGCAGACCGGGAATCATGTTGGCGCTGCCGGGAAATTCGAAGTCACGCGGCATCACACCGACGATCTGAACTGTGCGTCCATTCAAGGTCAGGCTTTGGCCCAAAGCTCTCGGGTCGCCGCCAAACTCTTTTTGCCACAGCCGATAACTGATCACGGCGACGGGCGCTGCTTCCTCCTGGTCCTGATCGCTGGTGAACGTCGAACCGGCCAACGGTCTCGCACCGAGAGCTTCGAAGAAATTCGCTGAAACCCTGACACCTTGTAATTGTTCCGGCTCGCCCGCGTGGGTTAGTTGCCAGGACCATTGACGGAAGGCGGCAAGCTGTTCGCACGTCTGAGTTTGCTTGGCGAGCCCGAGATAATTCGCGGCCGAAGAAGGAAACTTGTCCGCGTTCTGCGCCAGCTTGGGAATGTATCCCCAGACCATGACGATCCGATCCGGATCTTTGAACGGCAGCGGCCGCAGGAGGGTCGCATTGACGACGCTGAAGATCGCAGTGTTGGCGCCGACGCCGAGCGCGAGCGTGGTCACGATAATGAGCGTCACACCCGGACGATTAATCAGCGCGCGCAATCCATATTTGACGTCCTGCCAAACGCTTCGCATCTGCGGCCTCCTTCTATTCGTATCTCAGCGCGATCAGTGGATCGACCTTTGTCGCGCGTCGCGCCGGAACGAGACACGCGAGCAGCGCAACCAGAACTAACGCCACGGCCACGATCGCAAACGTCATCGCGTCAGTCGGCGTCACATCAAACAACAGGCTCTTCATGAGACGCGTCAGCGCAAATGCCAGCGCGATTCCGATCGCCACGCCGATAAGCGTGAGCACCAGCCCCTGTTGAAATACCAGCCTGAGAACATCCGCGACGCGCGCGCCCAGCGCCATGCGAATACCAATCTCGTGAGTGCGTTGCGTTACCGCATAGGACATCACGCCGTAAATACCGACTGCTGCCAGAAGCAAAGCCAGCCCGGCAAAACACGCAAGCAGAGTCAGAATGAATTTTTGTTGGGTGATGGACGACGACACCAGATCTTTCATGGTGCCCAGGTTGGCGATCGCGAGATTCCGATCTCCAGCCCACACTTGCTGGCGCAGCGTGGGCGCCATGCTGAGCGGATCTCCCTGCGTGCGCACCACCAGGTCCATCCCGCGCGCGGGCTGCTGGCGCATCGGAAAATACATTGTCGGCGGAGCGTCAGTGTCGAGACCAAAATGCTTGACGTCTCGCACCACGCCGACGATCTCGCGCCATTTATCCGGGCCGCGGCCGATTCGTTTTCCCAGCGGGTCTTCATTCGGCCAGAACTTACGCGCCATCGCTTCGCTGATGATTGCGACCAGAGGTGCTTTCTCGTTGTCACTTTCAGCAAAGGTCCGGCCTTTGACCATGTGCAATTGCATCGCCTGGAAATAATCATTGCTCACTGAGTTGAACCAGGCGCTGGGTTCCTGGTTCGGAGGCGGTGCCGGGCGCCCTTCGATCAGAAAATTGGTGTCAGTCTGGTTGCCGCTTAACGGCAGGGTTGAGATCGTGGCCGCCGATTGCACGCCGGGCACGGCCTTAACCCGATCAAGCAGCTGCGCATAATAATTAACGACCTGAGGCACAGCCGGGTAAGCAGTCCGATTCAAAATCAAGCGCAGCGTTACGACGTGATCCGGATTGAATCCGGGATCGACGCGCTGGAGCAGGATGAAACTCTTCATTAAGAGTCCTGAACCGATGAGCAGCAGGAGCGCGAGAGCCATCTCTGCGATTACCAATGCGCCACGCAGCCGTCCGCCGCGCGCGCCGCCGGGTGTACCCTTGCCGGTGTCTTTGAGTGATCTATTCAGGTCGATCTTCGACATTTGCAGCGCGGGCGCGAGACCGAAAACGATTCCGGTAAACGCGGCGATCAAAACTGTGAAGCCAAGGACATATCGGTCGATTGCGATTTGATCCAATCCCGGAGTCCCTTGCGGACTGAGTCTCACCAACAAACGCAGTAACCAATAGGCGAGCGCCAACCCGGCGGCCGCTCCGGCGAACGCCAGCAAGGCACTTTCGGTGAGTAGTTGGCGGATCACGCGCAAACGGCTGGCGCCGAGGGCCGATCGCAAAGCCATCTCGCGTTCGCGCGTGGCGGCGCGGGCCAGCATCAGGTTCGCGACGTTCGCGCAGGCAATCAACAAAACGAAACCGACTGCGCCCAGCAGGACCAGCAGCGGCCGCTTGATGTTGCCGACGAGTTGCTCCTGGAACGGGACCAGCGCCGCGCCAACTTTTGAATTCGTGTCGGGATACTGCGCCGCCAAACGCGAAGCGATGGTGCTGACGTCCGCTTGCGCCTGCTCGATCGTGACGTTGTCTTTCATCCGGCCGATTGCGCGCAACACGATGCAGCCACGTGCGCAGCTCGGACTCAATGTCGGTCGCAACGTTCGCCAGACTTGCACACCGGGAATGATCGGAAACTGAAATCCGGCCGGCATGACGCCGATGACCTGATAGTCGGCCTGGTTAAGTGAAATGGATTTGCCGACAATGTTCGGATCCGAATTGAATCGTTTTCGCCAAAGATCATCGCTGAGGACGACGACGTTCGCACCGTTCAATTGATCCTCGTCAGGCAGAAAAGTGCGGCCCCGCGCCGGTGCGATTCCCAGCAGATTAAACATGTCGTACGACACCGCCGCGCCCACCAGAGACTCCGGCTCATCGCGGCCGGTAAGCGTCGGCACCCAGTTATTAAGAGCCGACAATTGCGAGAACACTTTGTTCTGCGCGCGCCAGTCGTCGACCTCAGGCGGCGAAAACCATTCCTGCGCCGGCCCGCCGCGCGCCTGATGATTCGTCCACGCCATCACCAGTTGTTGCGGCTGCGGATAAGGAAGCGGGCGCCACAGAATGCCGTTGACGACGCTGAAGATTGCCGTGTTCGCGCCAATGCCGAGCGCCAGGGTAATGATGGCGATCAGACTGAAGCCGGGCCGCTTCACGATTGTGCGCAACGCATAGCGAATGTCCTTAATTAGATTTTCCATGGTCCGTCACTCGTAATGCAGCGCGTCGAGCGGATTAACCCTGGTGGCCCGCCACGCCGGCAGATAACTAGCCAGAAATGTGATCACAAAAAGGCCAAACGCAACCGCCGCAAAGGTCGCCTTATCATTCGCCGCGACGCCGAACAACAAGGTGGAAATGATTCGAGTCAAGCCGAACGATCCCGCGAGTCCCACCAGCACGCCGGTAACTGCGAGCACGACGCCCTGTTTCAGAATTAGCTTGAGCACGTCCGCGCGCTGGGCGCCCAGGGCCATGCGCACTCCGATCTCGTGCGTCCGCTGCAAGACCGAATAAGACATCACGCCGTAGATGCCCACGGCGGCCATTACCAGCGCGACGATCGAGAAGATTCCCAGAAGGGTTGAATTGAATCGCGCGCGCGCCACCGATTTCGCCATCAACGAATCCATCGTCGCCACTTCGCCGATTGGCTGATCGGGATCGAGTTGATGAATCACGTTACGAGCAGCGGTAACCACACTCGTGCTGTCGCCGCGCGTGCGGATCGCAAAAGTCATCGCCGGATAGATCAGCTCGGCGTGCGGCCAGAAGGCCATCGGCTCGACTTCACTGTCGAGTCCTTTCGCCTTGTTATTGCCGACCACGCCGATGATTTCGCTCGGCACATCTTCGTCCTTCATATTGATCGTGACCCGCTGTCCGAGCGGATCCTGACCCGGAAATATCTCGCGCGCAAAGGCTTCGTTGACGACCACTACGTGACGCATCTCCGTCACTTCCTGCGGTGTGTAGAGACGTCCGCGCTTCAGCGGAATGTGCATCGTTTGAAAGTAATTAGCGTCCGTCACACACACGCCGGTCGTCAGCGACTGGCCCGCCGGCCGTTTCGGTTGTCCTTCGATATCGAGCTTCGTCCCCGAGTACGGCCCATCGAACGGCAGCGTGTTGATGGCGCCGACCGACTCGACGCCGGGCATGTTTTGGATTTGATTGACTGCCTGCGTGAAAAAATTGATGACCTTGGGATCGGTATCATACTTCCGCTCCGGCAGGTTCACGCGCATGGTCAACAGATTTCGCGGATCGAAGCCGGACTCGACTGATTGCAAGCGGTTCAGACTCTTCATTAACAATCCCGCGCCGACGAGCAGCACGAGTGCCAGAGCTACTTGCGCCACGACAAAGACGCCACGCATTCGCTGCGCGCGCGTGCCGCCGATGACGCCTTTCCCGCTTTCTTTCAGCGGCTCGGTTAAATCAAACCGTGATGCTTCAAGGGCCGGCACCAGTCCAAAGACAACTCCGGTCAGCAACGTCAGCCCGATCGTAAATCCGAGGACTGGCAGATTGACGGTAGTAGCGCGTAAGTCGATGAGTTCGGGCGGGCTCAAAGCCAACAACGCTCGCGTTCCCCAGAGCGCAAG
>DATANL010000317.1:0-5437 GCA_036266295.1 Pyrinomonadaceae bacterium
CGTGCCGTCGCTCGTCTGATTTGTGTAGCCGGTCGCGTTAACAAAAAATCCGGTCTTCGTCCGGTAGTCCCACTCGGCGTGGCTGCCGGTAATGCGTTGCTGATCGCCCTGGTCGAAAACTACGTTGCCGTCAGCGACCAGGAGATTCTTGGCGTTGTAAACAGTGACCTTGTCCGCTTGCAGACGATAAGTTCCGATGCGCGCGTCGACATTGCCTTCACAGATCGAGACGCGACCTTCCTTGGTCTCGGTCGATGATTCGTTCGCGCAATCAGTGTGCAAAGAATCGCCCGCCTGGATCGGAGGCATCTTGCTGGCCGGCCTTACCGGCTGGTCCTGCTGGAGCGGATTGACGTAAGGCGTGTCGGTGACCGGGTTATCGACTTTGCGAACTACGGGATTGGGTTGCTGCGCGAAACCGGCCGTCGTCAGCAGAGCGATTAGCAGACAAGCGGGAAAGCCGAGAGCGCGGGTGTATCTGAATGTTTTTGTCGAAAGCTGACCGCGCACGCGTGAAAGAGCGACCTCCGCGCCCGATACTCAATCGCGCTTTGCGAAACCGGGGGAGATTCGCAGCAGGCGCGCCGTTTTCACGAACGGAATGCGCCGATGCTAACATGCGCGCGCGAAACGGGACAAGAAGTGCCATGAAGAAACAGCGTCAATATCGTGGTGGTTACAGTGTTTCCGGCCAAAGTGAGTTAGCTCGAAAGCTTCGGAAGGGTCAAACTGCTGCGGAAACGCTGCTTTGGGAACGACTGTGGGATCGTAAATTAGTGGGTTTCAAGTTTCGTCGCCAACATCAGTTTGGTGATTACATAGCAGACTTTTTTTGTAGAGAAGCTAATCTGGTAATCGAATGTGATGGCGCCATACACGAGATCAATGAGTCGTGCCATCACGATCAAACGCGCGACGCCTACATGATTAGCCAAGGGTTGCGGGTACTCCGGTTTTCAAACCAAAGGATACTGAATGACATCGAAAGTATACTGCGCGAGATCCAACACTATCTCCCCTCTCTCTCCGGGAGAGGGGTCTGAGGGTCTAGAGGCGCGTACTAAACCCTCACCCCAACCCTCTCCCAGGGGGAGAGGGAGATAATTCGTGCCCCTCAATCTCACCAGATCGATCATGATCGTTGCCGGTGAAGCATCGGGAGATGCGCACGCGGCATCGCTCGTGTCCGCCTTGCGCGAAACTGAGCCTGAAACGCAATTCGATTTCTTTGGCTCGACGGGACCAAGGATGCGCGACGCGGGGGTGGCCTCGACGGTGAATGCCGACGAGCTGGCGATCATGGGTTTGTGGGAAGTCGGGCGCGCGCTGCCAAGATTCTGGCGCGCCTTCACCGAATTGAAACGCGCCGCCGAACAGCGGAAACCGGTGGCCGCGATCCTCGTCGATTGGCCGGAGTTCAACCTGCGGCTGGCGCGTTGGCTGCATCGCCGCCGCATTCCCGTGATCTATTACATCAGTCCGCAACTGTGGGCGTGGCGTTCTTATCGCGTGCGCAACGTGCAGAGGGACGTGGATCTGTTGCTATCGATCCTGCCGTTCGAAAAGCAGTGGTACCTCGCACGCGGAGTGACGAACGTGGAATACGTGGGCCATCCGTTGACCGGCGAAGTGCGCGCCGAACTCGGGCGCGAAGAATTCTGCCGGCGGAACAATTTAGACCCTGCAAAACCCATCGCGGCGTTGCTGCCGGGTAGCCGTCACAAGGAAGTCGTGCGCATTCTGCCACCGATGCTGGATGCGGTAACGCGGGTTCGTGGCGAGCGACCCGATACGCAATTTGTGCTCGTCGTGGCGCCGAATCGCGACGTGAGCGAAGCAAAACAGATCGTCGCCACGCGCGGCTTATCTGAAGATTCGCTGACGATCGTTCATCATCAGACGCGCGACGCTTTGGCCGCTGCGGACGTCGCCGCAGTCGCGAGCGGCACGGCGACTCTGGAAGCCGCGCTGTTGGGGACGCCGATGGTAGTTGTGTATAAAGAATCGCCGGTGAATTGGCACGCGCTCGGCAGCCTGATTACCACCGAACATTTTGGTCTGGTAAATCTAATTGCCGGACGCCGTCTGGCGACGGAATTAATGCAGGATGACTTCAACGCTGAAAGTTTGTCACGCGAAATAATTTCTTTGCTGGCGCCGGAACGAAACGCAAACATGCGCGCGGAATTGAAAGAGGTGGCCAAACGAATCGGCGAACCCGGCGCATCCCAGCGCGCGGCGAAGTTAATCGTAGAGTTCATAAACAAGGTGTCAGAAGCCCGACCGTAAGGGAGGGCAGCTTACGAATCAAGCTTCCTGCAAAAACGATCGTGAGACCAACGTGGGCCCTCGCTCACGCTCGGGCTTCTGACACGGAATCATAGGAGATTCATGGCACGAGGGCGTGGAACTAAAATATTTGGAATCGCAGTGCTCGTATTGATTGTCTTGCTCGGGCTCGGGATCACTTTCACCATCGGGTGGCGGCCGATCATCGGCGCAAAGAAACGGGCGTTGACGGATCGAAAGTTTGAAGCAACTCCGGCACGACTTGAGCGCGGGCGCTATCTTGTCGACGGCGTGAATGGATGTTTCGGTTGTCACACGGACCAGGATTGGTCCAAACCCGGCGCGCCTCCGGTTGCCGGACGCGAGGGCTCGGGCCACGTTTGGGCCGATCAGGATCTACCGTGGCTGGTGGCGCCGAATATCACTTCCGATAAAGAAACCGGCGTGGGCAATTGGAGTGACGATATGCTGGGCCGCGCGATTCGCGAAGGCATCGGCCATGACGGCCGCACGCTGTTTTCCGTGATGCCTTATCCACACTACCGCGAAATGTCGGATGAGGATCTCGCATCCATAGTCGTCTATCTTCGCACAGTCCCGCCGGTGCGCAATCAACTGCCGGTGACGAAGATTCCTTTCCCGCTCAACTATCTGATGAACAACATGCCGCAGCCTGTCGCCACGCAAGCCGCGCCGGATCTTTCGACGCCCGAAAAGCGCGGCGCATATCTGGTGAGCATGGCCGCGTGCAGCGACTGCCACACGCCACAGGAAAAAGGACAGCCGATTCCGGGGATGGAGTTCGCCGGCGGCTTCCTGCTGCACGAACCAAAGGGCGACGTCGTCTCAAACAACATTACGCCGGCTGCATCGGGAATCGGTTATTACAACGAGGCCACGTTCATTCAAGCTCTGCGGCAAGGGAAGGTGGGCGCGCGACCGCTGCGTGCCTCGATGCCGTGGTATTTCTTCGGCAAGATGACTGATGACGATTTGAAATCGATTTATGCCTATCTGAAAACGGTGAAGCCCGTAAAGCACCAGATCGATAACTTCGAACCACCCACGTTCTGCCGGCTATGCAAACAGAGGCATGGATTTGGCGCGACGAATTGAGGATGTCAGAACCGCCTGCGTTAGCGGGCGGATCGTAAAGCACGCGCTACGACTCGAATAAAGGCTGACCCGCCCGCGGACGCAGGCGGTTCTGATTAGTAGTTCGTGAGGATTGCGTCCGAATCAAAACCCATCTGCTGCAAACGATCGCGTGTCTGCGCAATCATTTCGCGCGAACCGCACACCAGCGCTACCGGCGAATTCAAATCGGGCAACACGTGATCCAACAACGATTGAACGTACCCCGTTGGTCCCGACCAATCGTGATTGCCCGGGCGCGAGATGACCTGGCGAAGTTCCACGCCGGCGTTTTGCCAACCGTCAGTCTCGGCCCGATAGCAGAAATCATCCGGCGTCCGCGCGCCGTACAGCACGACTAACTTGCCGAAGTCATGCTGCCGTTGCAGCACTTGCCTGAGCGCGGACCGCAATGGCGCGACGCCGGTGCCCATCGCCACAAAAACCAAATCACGACCTTGCAAACGATCAAGATCGAAACCATGCCCGGCCACGTCAATCAGTTCGACATGATCCGCGGGCTTCATCTCAAACAACGCCACGCTGGCGCCGATGGTGTGCTTGACGAGGATTTCCAATTCGCGATCCGCGGGTGCGCCCGCGAAAGCAAAGTAAGCCGGCGGCTCTGCGCCCACGCGCAGGACTGCAACTTGTCCGGGGATGAATCTGACGCCGTGCACTTCACCGGCATCGTCAGGCATTAGATCGAAAGATCGAATGTCGCGGCCTTGTTCGCGCACACGCACAATCCTGAGGCGGCGCGGTAGGTTCTGACTCATACTGAAACGAGTCTAAATTATTCCTTCCAGAATTCCGAACGCGCAGAGATGTCTGCGTGGAGAGGACGGAATGACAAATTATTCCGCGTAGAGTCGATCAATCACGTCGCTAAACTTCTGATCGATCACGCGGCGCTTCACTTTCAAGGTGGGAGTTAATTCGCCACCTTCGAGCGTGAATTCCTTTTCCAACAAAGCGATGCGTTTGATCTTCTCGAATTGCGCGAGGTCCTTTGTCCGCGCCGCGATTTGCCTTTCGAACAGATCGATAATGCGCGCATCGTGACAAAATTCGGCGCGCGTGTGCAGGTCGTATCCTTTGTATTGCGCGTAACCGTCCAACTGTTGCCAGTCGGGAACAATCAAAGCCGCGGGAAAGTTACGGCCGTCGCCGATTACCACCGCCTGACTCACAAAGCGCGAACTCTTGATGAGTTGCTCGATTTGCTGCGGCGCGATGTATTTTCCGCCGGACGTCTTGAGCAATTCTTTCTTTCGATCGGTAATGATCAAATAACCGTCACGATCGAAATGGCCCACGTCGCCGGTCTTGAACCAGCCGTCGTCGGTGAACGCGTTGCGCGTCTCCTCGGGTTTATGCCAATAACCGAGCATGACGTGCGGGCCGCGAGTTTCAATTTCGCCATCCGACGCGATGCGCACCTGGACGTGGCGGATCGGCTTGCCCGCGGTGCCCACGCGATTATCGTTAAGCCGCCCGGCGGTGATCACCGGCGAGGTTTCAGTCAGGCCATAGCCCTGCACGATCGGAATTCGCGCGCCGAGAAACGCCAGGGCCACGTCGCTCGAAAGCGGCGCGCCACCTGACACCAGAATTCTTATGCGACCGCCCATGGCTTTACGCAACTTCTCGAAGACAATCACGTCGGCGACGCGATGTTTGATTGAGAGCCACAGCGGCACCGGTGCGTGATCGATCTTTCTTTGGGCCCAACGCTTTCCGGTCTCGATTGCCCAGGTGACGACGCGCGCATTCAGCTTGCCCTTCGCGGCGCCCCGGTCCTGTACGCGCTGGATGATCTTTTCATAAAGACGCGGCACGCCGACAAACACAGTGGGCCGGACCTCTTTCAAGTTTTCGCCCAGCTGATCGAGCGATCCGAAGTACACACTCATGCCGTGATGCAGATACATGTTCATCGCCTGTCGCTCGAAAATGTGCGACAGCGGCAGCACTGACAACGCGACGTCCTTTTCGCCGAACTCGAGATGGT
>DATANL010000318.1:0-8974 GCA_036266295.1 Pyrinomonadaceae bacterium
GATTACTTCGCCATAAAGACTATTTTGTTTCGCCGCGGTGACGCGCACATTCACGATTGTTCCCAGCAGCGATTCGTCGCCGGGGAAATTGACGACTTTATGACAGCTCGAGTGGCCGGACATATCGCTCCGAGATTTCGAACTCTCTCTTTCAACCAGCACGCTCAGTTCCCTTCCCACGTAGCTGTCGTAAAGCCGCTGCTGAAACTGTCGCTGGACGTTTTCGAGTCGGGCAAATCGCTCTGCCTTTTCTTCACGGCTGACATCATCTGCGAGACTGGCGGCCGGCGTTCCTTTTCGTTCCGAATATTTGAAGATGTAGAGCGCGTCGTAACCAACCTGCTCGACCAACTTTACGGTCGCTGCAAAATCGTCTGGTGTTTCACCCGGAAACCCGACGATGATATCACTCGTGATCGCCATCTGCCGCCGCGCTTTACGGATCGCTTCGATGCGCTTCAGATAATCGCCGGCCGTGTGTCCGCGACGCATCGCGCTGAGGACGCGATCGCTGCCGGATTGCACGGGCAGGTGGATCCAATTGCACAGATTCTCGTGCTCATCGATCGTAGCGACGATGTCGGGGTGAAAGTCCCTCGGAAATGACGTCGTGAATTTGATCCTTTCCATCCCCGTCGCCGCGACCGCTCGCAGCAGCCGACAGAACGGAGTCGCGCCTTTGAGTGACTGCATGCCGCCATCTGTCCTGGGCCGATAGCTGTTCACGTTCTGCCCAATCAGATGAATCTCCTTGTAACCGTGACGTCGCAACTCGTGAACCTCAGCGAGGATGTCTGCGGCGGTGCGACTCTTCTCGCGCCCGCGCGAATAAGGCACGATGCAGTAAGTACAGAACTTGTTACAACCTTCGATGATGGGGACAAACGCGACGTACTTCGATGCGCGCTCAGTCGCCGGCACATCCCAGACTTCGCCTTCATGACGTTCATCCAGATCGATTACGCGACGTTCGCCATCGAGCGCTCGGGAGATCAATTGCGGCAGGCGATCCGTCGCGCGCGTGCCCGCCACTATGTTAACCATCGGCGTGGCATCAAAAATTGCCGGCCCTTCCAACTGCGCGACGCATCCCATCACGCCAACTACAGGTTCAGCACCGATGCGTTGGCGTCGCACTTCACCAATTCGCGTGAAGACTTTATGCGCCGCCCGCTCGCGCACCGAACAAGTATTGAAGATTATTACGTCGGCAGTTTCCGGCGACTGCGTCAGATCGAATCCCGCCGCCCGCAGACGCACGTCGGCCCGCTCGCTATCAGCGACATTCATCTGACACCCGAAAGTTTCTACGTAAACCGTGGCGCTCATGACAAAATAATTCTGACGAGCCGAGTCTAGCAGTTTTCGAAAACTGTTTCTAATGAGTTATCCGCATGAGTTCACCTCGCAACATGGGACAAAACTGTGCGCGCATATGCCGCTACGTTCCTCTACTGCAACGGATTTGCAAATTGGCGGCGCTTTAGCCAAAGCAAAGAATTGAAAGTGTTTTGACCTCGCCCTAATCAATTGCTGCATCGAGAAGGATCGCGCTAGCCGCGCCAGCTTGTTCCTGAGAACCTTGTTCCTTCTGAAAAACTTAAATAATCGATTCACTTGACGCTCTGCGCACGCCGCGGCTACTATCGCCCCGCTCGAATCACATCTAAAAATTCTCCCGTCAACGGAGTAGCAAACGGAGACGCATTATGTCTTTCAACAAAATCATTTTGGTCGGCAATCTTGGGCGCGATCCGGAGTTGCGATATACGCCGCAAGGCACGCCGGTATGCAGTTTCAGCCTGGCGACGAATGAACGTCGGCGCGACAAAGCCACCGGGGACAATAACGACATCACGACCTGGTTTCGCGTAACGCTCTGGGGCCGGCAGGCGGAGACCGCTTCGCAGTACCTACAGCGCGGACGGCCGGTCTACATTGAAGGACGGTTGCGCGTCGAAGAGTACACGGACCGCGACGGCAATAAGCGACACTCGTTGGAAGTTAACGCGACTGATATGCAGTTCATCAGCGCCGGCGCGCGCGGCGAAGATGCGGGTGCTCCGGCGGCCAGAGGCGCCGCCGCGCCGTCACATGCCGGTCCTGAACCGCCGACCGACCTTACTGATGACGATGTTCCGTTCTAAGGAACCGGCGTCAGCATTGTTTATTCGAATCTCTGATTTAGGGCCGATAGATGTGATTGGGCGAATCCGGCAAGGTCTGCCGCGAGTAATTCATCATCTCAAGAAACGAATGCACTTCGCGTGAACTGATTTCAATAATCACGATCGGCCTATCTCGCTCGAGTAGACGCCGTGCTCCTCGCAGCACGCTGAGTTCGTGCCCTTCCGCATCTATTTTGATCAAACTTACCAGCTTTGGCAGGCGGAGCGAATCAATTGCCAAGGTCAATACCTGCATACCGTCGTTTTGCGTCTCGAGAGTCGCTTCGTAGTAATTAAGAAGACCGGTTTCGAGCCGCGGAATAGTCATACTGGAAAGACTCGTGCTGTCCGAAGCGGCGGTATTTACTAAAGTAACGTTTTGGAATTTATACGATTGGACGTTGGCGGCCAGCAATGAGAAGGTCTCGGCCACCGGCTCGAACGCGATGACCCGTCCTGAATCGCCGACGAGGTCCGACATTCGTTTCGTATAATGTCCAACGTTGGCGCCGACATCGATCGCCCAGTTTCCGACGCCCAGCAGCGAGCTCAGTAAAGCCGACTCCGGTTCATTGGTTGTAAACGTATTGTGGAGAATTTGGCGGCGGTAAAGGTGGCGTCTCATCTCCGACTGCCAGGAGGTAGGCAGATGAGCAGCTACGCGCTTGAGTGGCGATAACATAATTCGTGGCGGTCAGAGGTTTTACTCCTCTTAGAAACATCGAATCAGTTCTGGATACCAGGAACGGTCGGTGGAAGCGCGGGACTGACTGAGCGTCGCGAGCGGCAACTACTGGAAGAAATGTTTATTCGGCGAAGCGCTGCCGCGCGGCTCAGCCGATGGCGCCATCGCTCGTGGCCCACTTCCCGAGCGCGCGGAGTTTTTGATAACGACGTTTGAGGCGATCCTCCACGGTGTGCGTTGAAGATTCGGCCAGACAGCGCGAGAGGGCCGCGTCCAGTAAACGCGCCGCCTCATCATATGAGTTCTGCGCGCCGCCTTTGGGTTCGTCGATTACTTCATCGACAACGCCTTCCTTTTTGAGATCGTTAGCCGTCAATTTCAATCCTTCGGCCGCGCGGGCCGCCTGGCTCGAATCTTTCCAAAGAATCGCGGCGCAACCTTCCGGCGAAATGACAGAGTAGATCGCGTTTTCGAGCATCAGCAGTTGATCGCCGACGCCGATCGCCAGCGCGCCGCCTGAACCGCCTTCGCCAATCACCGTGACGAGCACCGGCACCGAGAGCTTCGTCATCTCGCGCAAGTTGTACGCGATGGCTTCAGCCTGGCCGCGTTCTTCGGCGTCGATACCGGGATAAGCGCCAGGTGTGTCGATGAAACAAAAAATCGGCCGGTCAAATTTGTCAGCGAGCTTCATCGCCCGCAGGGCTTTGCGATAGCCTTCGGGCTTAGGCATTCCGAAATTGCGAAACTGACGTTGTTTGGTGTCGCGGCCTTTCTGATGGCCCACGATCAGAGTGGGCAGGCCGTGAAAGTTGGCGAAGCCGCAAACCATCGCCGGATCTTCGGCAAAACGCCGGTCTCCATGAATCTCGGCGAAATCTTCAAACAGCCGCTCAATGAAGTCGAGCGTGTAGGGCCGGTCAGGATGTCGCGCGAGTTGCACGCGCTCAAAGGCCGTTCGTCCCACGGCGTCGGATTCTGTTTGACTCATGTTTTAGTTTGCGCTTGCGGCCGCCGCGCGCACCGGCGTCGCTAAACCTTCCCAAGTGACTTCGCAACCGAGATTTCGCAGGCTGGCTTCGATCGCGGCGCTGCCTTCAATTTTTAAGGATGGATGAGCGCGGACGCGCACCACTTTGTCATCGGCCGTCACCTCGATGAAAACCTCGCACTCACCCGGCGAGCCTTCCAGCAGTTTCCGCAGTTCTTCATATTGATTGGCCGCGGCAGCCTGATTGACGAAACGAATAACAACCTCACGCGCCTTTTGCTGGACCGCCTGCGTCAGTTCGCCGATCTTGTCGATGATGATCGTGGCCGGTCCGTCATCGCCAACCTCCACGCGGCCGTTCACCAGGATTGTAGCTTCTTCCACCAGCAAAGAACTATTTCGGCGATACGGTTCGGGCCAAAGCACACACTTGATCGACCCGCCCTGGTCCTCGAGCCCAAAAATAGCAAAGCGATCACCTTTTTTCGTCGTCTTCAATTGCAAACCGCGGACGACTCCGGCCATGGTGGCGCGCGAGCCCGTGTCCTGTTGCGCGACTTCCACCGAACTCACCGCGCCTAAACGAGCGATGATCTCCGAGTGATCATCGAGCGGATGGCCGGTGATGTAAAACCCGAGTGCCTTCTTTTCGGCGGTCAACATTTCCATCGCCGTCCAGGTAGTGGCGTCCGGCAAATTCTCAACTTCTGAAGTCGATTGCTGAAATCCGCCAAACAGATCATCCTGGCCCATTGCGCGCGTGCGGCGCGCTCTGGCCGCCCGGGCCAAAGCTGAATCGATTGCCGCGAACAGGCGCGCGCGCCAGTGGTTCGTCGCGGCGTCGGCAGGTTTCAGCGAATCGAAGGCGCCGCTGCAAACCAGCCCTTCTAGCACCCGCTTATTGATGCCACCTTCGTCGAGGCGTTCACAAAAATCGAACAGCGATTTGAATGGGCCTTGTTCGCGGGCCCTGGTGATCGCGTTGACGCTGTTGATGCCGATTCCCTTGATGGCCGCCAAGCCATACCGGATCGCTCCCGTCAGCGCGGTGAAGCCAAGATGGCTTTCGTTAACATCAGGCGGCAGCAGCGCAATTCCCTGCCCCCGCATCTCCTTTGTGTAGCGAAAGACCTTCGCCGTGTCGTCGACTTCATTCGACAGCACAGCGGCATAGAAGTGTTCCGGATAATGCGCCTTCAGATAGCCGGTCTGAAAGGCCAGATAAGCGTAGGCGACGCTGTGCGCCTTCGGAAAACCATAGTCGGCGAACTGGGCCATCAGAGAGAAAATCTGCTGCGCCTTGTCCTGCTTGATGCCGCGCTCGACGGCGCCCTGCACAAACTTCTGCTCCTGGCGCGCCATTTCTTCCCGGTTCTTCTTGCCCATTGCCCGGCGCAAGCTGTCCGCTTCTCCCATCGAGTAGCCGGCCAGCGTTTGCGACAGACGCATCGCTTGCTCCTGATAGACGATGACCCCGTTCGTGCTGTCGAGGATGTCCTTCATCTGGGGCACGATGTAGGTGACCTTCTTCTTGCCGTGATGTCTCAGGATGAAGTCGTCCACCATGCCGCCGTCAATCGGGCCGGGCCGGTAAAGAGCGTTAAGCGCCGAAAGATCCTCGATCCCCTTCGGCCTCAGCTTGCGACAAATCTCCTGCATGCCCGAAGACTCAAACTGAAAGATCGCATCCGTCCGCCCGTCGCTAAACAACTGCATAGTCTTCTCGTCGTTAAGCGGAAGCTTGGCCCAATCAACATCCTCGTTAAGCATGCGCTTTATACTCTTTAAGCAGTCGCTTATGATAGTAAGCGTGTTAAGCGCCAGGAAGTCCATCTTCAGCACGCCCACCTTCTCGAGGTCGGTCATTTCGTATTGAGTGGTGACTTCGTCCTTGCCGGAGACGGCGATTGGAATAAGTTCTTGTAAAGGTTCAGGTGTGATCACAACGCCGGCCGCGTGCACGGAGACGTGTCGCGCACAGCCTTCGAGCCGTCGCGCCAGATCGATCAGCTCGCCGACCTGTTCGTTCTGCTCCATCGCGTTGCGCAGTTCAGGTACTTGTTCAAGTGCCTGCGAGATGCTCACGTTGCGACCACGGACGGGCGGCGGAATCATCTTCGAGATGCGATCGACTTCCGCATAGGGCATGTCGAGAGCGCGTCCCACGTCCTTAATCGCGGCCTTTGAGGCCAGCGTGCCGAACGTCACAATCTGGCAGACCGAGTCCTGGCCATACAGTTTCGAAACGTGGTTGATGACTTGTGCCCGGCCCCGGACGCAAAAGTCCACGTCGATGTCCGGCATCGAGATGCGTTCGGGGTTAAGAAACCGCTCGAAGAAGAGGTTGTACTTCAGGGGATCGATGTCGGTGATTTGCAGCGAATACGCCACCAGCGAGCCGGCTGATGAACCGCGACCGGGTCCCACCGGAATGCCATTCTCTCTCGCGTACTTGATGAAGTCCCAGACGATCAGGAAGTAGCCGGCATAACCCATCCGCTTAATGACTTCGATTTCATGGGCCAGCCGCGCCTCGTAGTCACTAAACGAATGCGACAACTCTCCGCGAGCCGATTCAAGATCCCAAACCGTCGCCTTGCGCGTCCGATAACCCTCGCGCACGACCTTCTCAAAGTATTCGTTGGCTGAAAGACCCGCTTCCGATTCCGGAATGGGATAGTTCGGCAGATAGTTAACGCCTTCGGGCAGCTTCAACTCACAGCGTTCGGCGATCTCAACCGTGCGCTGCAGCACCTCGGGCAGTTCATTTCCGAAGATGCCCCACATCTCTTCCGGCGAGCGGACGTAGAAGTTTGACGTCCCGTACTTCAAACGATTCTGATCGCTGACAGTCTTGCCGGAACCGATGCACAGCAGCACATCGTGAGCGCGATAATCGTCGGGCATCAGGTAGTGTGCATCATTCGTTGCCACCAGCGGAATTCCAGTTCGCTTTGACAAATCGACCAGAGGCTTTCTGATGCGGGCCTGCGGTTCGAGTCCATGCTCCTGAATCTCGAGGAAGTAATTCCCCTTCCCCATGATTTGCTCGAACTCGAGAGCTTGCGCCGCGGCCTCATCAAAACGATCCTGGGCCAACAAAGCTGACGGCACTCCGGACATACATGACGACAGCGCAATCAAACCCTTGCTGTGCTGCGCCAGCAGTTCCTTGTCGATGCGCGGCTTGTAATAGAAACCTTCGGTGAATGCTTTGGAAGTCAGGCGCGAAAGATTCCGATAACCTTCGTAGTCTTTCGCCAGCAGGATGAGATGGAAATTAGCTTTCTCGCCGCCGATGTTTCGCGCGGACCGGTCGTGACGGTTCGTGGCCGCGATATAAGTTTCACAACCGATGATCGGCTTAATGCCCTTGGCCTTCATCGTGTTGTAGAAAGAGATCGCGCCATACATGTTGCCGTGGTCAGTCATGGCACATGCCTGCATGCCGAGTTTCTCAGTGCGTTCGGCCAGCGGTTTTATTTGAATGGCGCCGTCGAGGAGGCTGTAATCGGTGTGTAAGTGAAGATGAACGAAGCCCTTGTCCTGCATGTTTGTAGCTCTTGAAAGAACAGCGCGAGGCAATTCGTGTCTGTTCGGTTTCCCACTATATCACGTGGCTCCGGACGATCAACTTAACAAGATATGGCAGCCGGATTTATCTTGGAGTGCGGTGACTTGTCACCGCTTTGGTTGAGTCGCCGGCAAAAGCGCCGACTAGTCGGCGCACTCCAAATAGGCGACAACTTAATGCGTTTATTCTGATCCGGTCGGTGTTGCTCACGCTAATGACACCCACCGCAAACCTTCCACCATGACCTCCTTCGGTATCTCGTGACCTCCGTCAAACTCGCGAAAGGTCACGTGATAGCCGCGGGACTTCAAATCGCCGGCGATGCGGCGACCGCAACGATCGATCGGCAGGATTTGATCACGGAGTCCATGTGAAATAAACACGCCGGGCTTTCCATGTTGCGCTCCGTCAATGATAAATCCGGGCGAGAACGCCGCTACCTTACCAAAAAGATCGCCGTTGATTAATCCGAGCGACAGAGCGTACGACGCGCCATCCGAAAACCCGCCGATGGCAACTCGCTTCGGGTCGATTGAGACCATCTGAAAGACCCTCTCCATCGCGCTGTTAAGGAACTGAATGTCAGCCCCAAAGCTGTCAGTAATCGCGTCCCAGGTCGTCTCGCGAGCGTTGGGCGCCAGAATCGCGACGCCCGTTTCGTCAGGCGCCGAATCGAGATACCAGAACATGTCTTCGGCGCTCTGCGTCGCGCCGTGCAGGAATACCAACAATGGCAGCGGCGCGTCTGTAGCAGACTCTGGTAGTTGAAGAATCGCATCCCGATCACGATCAAGCCCGAGATTAACCTGCCGGCCCACCTTGATCATGCCCAGCGGTGATGGATTGCCGGCAGGTTTGTTTGAAGTGGGTCGGACAGTCAATCTTCCGTCGTTCGGCAACCGCCCCCAAGCGCGACGACAGCCATTTAAGGCGAGCGAAGCGATTGCCGCGCCGGTCATTGCGCCGAAGTTGCGTCGGTTCATTCCGTCACTCTACAACACCAAGCTTTCAGATTCCCACAATTTCCCTAACCAGGGCGATAACAAATATCGGCATCGTGTGTCAGAACCGCGAGCGGTAGCGACCGGATCAAGAAGCCCCGTTGTCTTTCTGAGGGCTCATCTTGATCGGTCGCTATGCTTCGCACCCTCACCTCGCTCCTCTCCCATGGGGAGAGGAAGTTAGCTCGCGGTTCTGACACAGATTGGTGCCCCTTTCAACCGTCGAGCAGTACACGGCGCGATAGCTTAAAAATCTTGACATTCATTGCCCTCCGTCCTAATGTCCGAATCAACAAGGGGTTGAATTAACGGCTGACTCCCGCGAGCTGCCTGCCTCTAGGAATCAGCCACACTCTTAACCGTTTTTGAGTTACTCGGCGTTCTCCAGGCGCACTCTTTCGTCCGGTTTTGCGGCGCTCAACACCCCGAGCCGCTAACTGGTTGCGATCGAGAGCATCACAATGTCGCCCCGCCGGTCTACTCAAGACTTCACCTTTAGGAGAAAACCCAATGACAAATGAATCAGGCGATAAAACCCTGCTTGGCAATTTCCGC
>DATANL010000319.1:0-6609 GCA_036266295.1 Pyrinomonadaceae bacterium
GAATTCCATTTGCTTCTGCCAAACTGCTGCTACGAATGAAGCAGACCTATCGTGATAAGGACATACCGGATCGAATCTTCCTGCAAGAAAAACTTGAAGCTGGTGAGCGCTGAACTGCCGTGCGAATAGCAATCTTGTCACCTGAAGCCGTGCCTTTCGCCAAAGTCGGCGGCCTCGCGGATGTGTCCGGCGCGCTGACCAAGTCGCTGCACGCCGAAGGTGTTGAGTCGCTCCTCATCCTCCCGCTCTACGATTCAATCGATCGCAGCCGGCTGGAGATTTTCGATGAAGGATTGGGCATGTTTTGGCGCGGCCAGACTCCGCATATTCGCGTCTGGCAAAGCGATGAACTGACGGCCCCCACTTATTTCATCGACGCGCCGCATTATTTCAATCGCGGAAAGATCTACGGCGACAATGACGATTTCGAACGCTTCGCTTTTTTCTGTCGTGCGGCCGTGGCGCTGACGCGGAAACTCGATAAACCAGTCGACGTGTTGCATTGCAACGACTGGCAGACCGGTTTCGCCGCTGTCGAGATGCAACGATTGCGGAAAGCCGACGAGTTCTTCGCGCAAACAAAAATCCTGTTCTCGATTCATAACCTCGCCTACCAGGGTGTGTTCGATCCGAAGGACCTTTGGTGGTTAGGATTCAGCGACGAAAGAGACTTGTTCCTTTCGAACAACGCCGCGTCAGCCCTCAAAGCCGGCGCCATGGCCGCCGACGCGCTGTCGACAGTCAGTCCGCGCTACGCGCGAGAGATTCAGACTTCCGAGCAAGGCTACGGTCTTGACTGGTTGATGCGCGCGCGCCGCGATCGGCTGGCCGGAATTACCAATGGCGTCGATTACGAGGTTTGGAATCCGGAAACCGACCCGAACATTGCGGCGAATTTCACCGCTGACGATCTCAGTGGCAAGCATAAATGCAAAATCGACCTGCTGCGCCGTTTCGGACTACCCGACGAACCTGAACGGCCCATCATCGCCATCATTTCACGACTGGTCGCGCAGAAGGGCTACGATCTGATTCGCCAGGCGGCGCACCGCATTGTCGACACCGGCGCGTTCTTCATCGCGTTAGGCGCCGGCGCGGAGGAATACGAAGACTTCCTGCAGGGATTGCACAACGCGGCGCCGCATCGCGTGGGCGTCTACAAAGGATTCGCGGGCGAGCCGTTGGCGCATCAAATTGAAGCCGGCGCCGATCTTTTCCTGATGCCCTCACTCTACGAGCCCTGCGGGCTCAATCAGATGTACAGCATGCGTTATGGGACGGTGCCGGTCGTGCGCGCGACCGGCGGCCTGGATGATACGGTGCAAAATTTCGATCCGGCCACCGGCGCGGGCACCGGGTTCAAGTTTGGCGGCTACACAGCCGCGGCCATGCTTGAAAAAATCCACGAAGGGCTTTACTTTTATAAGCAGCCGGAAGCTTGGAAGAAAATTCAGCTGAACGGAATGACGACCGACAATTCATGGTCGTACGCCGCAAAGAAATACATTAAACTTTACGAAGAGATTCCGCGCGCTAACTAGCAGTTAATTAGAATTAACATCGAATTCCAAGGAGTTTTTCAATGAGTGATCACGTACAAGAAGTCAGCGACAATAGTTTTGAAGACGATGTGCTGAAATCGGATCAGCCAGTGTTGGTCGACTTTTGGGCCGCCTGGTGCGCGCCTTGCCGCATGCTGGCGCCGACTGTCGAAGCCGTCGCCGAGAAATATGCCGGTAACGCCCGCGTGGTGAAACTGAATGTCGACGACAATCCTTCAGTGTCCCAGCGTTACGGCATCAAAGGCATTCCGACGCTGATCCTTTTCAAGAACGGCCACGAGGAAGAGCGCGTAGTCGGCGCTACCTCTGAAGCCGCCATTTCCAAAATGATTGAAAAGCATGTCAGTGCGGCCACTGCGGCCTAACTGCTGCTCAGCCATTAACAAGGCGCGGTTACGTGATGTGCGCAGCCGCGCCTGTTTTGTGTCCGGTGAAAGGCGGGAGACAGAAGTCAGGAGTCAGCATGGTTATCCCGACGAACGCATACCTTCTTTACCCTGCTCTTTCGGTAAGACTACTGACTACTAACTACTGACTACCGACTACTAACTACTGACTACTTCTTCCCATGGTTATCGCAGTCATAGGCGCCCAATGGGGCGATGAAGGAAAAGGCAAGATCGTCGACTTGCTCGCCGAGCGTTTCGACATCGTCGTCCGCTACCAGGGCGGCCACAATGCCGGTCACTCAGTCCAGGTTGGTAATCAATCTTTCGTCCTGCACTTGCTTCCCTCAGGCATCGTTCACGAAGGCAAGACGTGCGTCCTCGGGAACGGCATGGTCATCGATCCCAAAGCGTTCTTTGAAGAGGCGGACCGGCTGGCAGCCCAGGGCATTCAGATAACGCCGGAACGCGTGAAGGTGAGTTCGCGCGCGCATTTAATTCTTCCCTACCACCGCGCGCTCGATCACACGAGCGAAGAGCGACTCGGCAACGAGAAAGTCGGCACCACCCTGCGCGGAATCGGTCCTGCTTATGAAGACAAGGCCGGACGGCGCGGCATTCGCGTCGCGGATGCACTGGTACCGGAAGTGTTGCGTTCGCGCATCGAACGCAATCTCGAAGATGCAAACCGGATCATCCAAGCCTATGGCGGCGAGGCACTCGACGCCGAAACCATCATTGCGGAAACCACCACGATGCTTGAGCGGCTCGCGCCTTTTATCGCGGACACCAGTCACTTTCTGAATCAAGCTGCGGCCGCTCGTCGCACAATCTTGCTCGAAGGCGCACAGGCCACTCTGCTCGATGTCGATCACGGCACCTATCCCTTTGTCACGTCTTCGAGCACCACGGTCGGCGGCGCCTGTGTGGGCACCGGGCTCGCGCCCAAACACATTACCGGCGTGTTGGGCATCGTCCGGACTTACACCACCCGAGTCGGAGAAGGTCCGTTCCCGACCGAAATGCTGGAGGGCGAGGAAGAACTGGGACAACTGATTCGTGAACGCGGCCGCGAGTACGGCGCCTCCACCGGACGCCCGCGACGCTGCGGTTGGTTCGATGCTTTCGCGACCCGCTACGCCGCCGAGATCAACGGCTTCAGTTCCGTGGCGCTGACAAAGCTCGACGTGCTGGATGCCTTGGAAGAAATAAAGGTCTGCGTCGGCTATAAGCTTAACGGGAAAAGATGCGATTCGCTGCCGTCGGTGTCTCACGACCTGCGGGGCGTCGAACCGATTTACGAAACCTTGCCCGGATGGAAGACTTCAACTCTCGGCGTAACGCAATTGAGCGATCTGCCGCGCGCCGCGCGTGAGTACGTCAACTTCCTGTCGAATCAAATCGGCGTGCAGATTGGCTTGATCTCAACCGGCCCTGAACGATCGCAAACAATTGTGGTCAGAGAATCACTGCTGGCGGAATGGCTAAGGTGATGAGTTTCAGTTTTCAGGTTTCAAGTTTCAGGTTGGCAGAATCGACAAACTTGAAACTTGAAACTTGAAACCTTAAACTCCTTCAAACAAAGTGGGCCGATAGCTCAGTCGGTAGAGCAACTGGCTTTTAACCAGTGGGTCGCAGGTTCGAGTCCTGCTCGGCTCACCACTATTTGCAATAAGTTACGGGCAGCCGCAGATCTGCCCGTTTCTGTTGTGTGTGCCTATAGTGTGCCAAGCTTTTCTAGCTCGCAGCACGGGAGCATTTTTTCAATCTCCTCCGTGGCCGTTTGCTGCATGTTAGGAAGCACGTGCGAATAGGTGTCCAAAGTCAGAACCACGCTCGCACGACCTAGTCGCTCAGAAACAATCTTCGGGTTCACGGCCGCGCTCAACAATAGCGTTGCGCACGTGTGGCGCAGATCATAGAGCCTTTGGCAATCCATCGTTTCGAGAATCTTCTTGAAATGACGAGGGCGAAGGTTCCGCCACAACAGGGGAGTTCCGGTCTCGCTCGCAAACACCAGATCATGCTTCTGGTAATCAGCACCAAGTTTCAAAATGTGTTCGGCTTGATCTACTTTGTGCCGTTTTAGGGCCGCGAGCGCTGAAGATGTCACGGGTATAGTTTCGACGACTTTGAGAGGTTTTTGGCTCCTCAAATTCAGGGGTGACGTGTCAAAATCATCTCAGGGGCGCAGCACCTACTTTGGCTTGCTTCACCTTTTAGTTGAACAGATTAGCGTTAGGCAGGGACACCTATACGCGGCGAGCTGTGGGGTGACAAAAGTCCCCTGCACTTTCTTCGGGGTCTTAAAAGAGAGTGCTTCCGTGCTTAATGACGTTCACTGCGACTGGGCGCTCGACCGCACACACGAAGTGCCGTAACGCAGTGGAGGACTTGGAGCGCAGCGTAAAGTTGTGCGGTTGGGCTGTCGCAGAAAATTGGCGGGCGGGGAAGCCGTTGTTGCTAAGGTTCCTAAACGCTAAACGCGTGGTAAAATGAGCATCGAACGGAGGTCAGAATATGCCAGGAGACTTCGACTTCAGAAACTTAACTCCCGACGTGCGAGAATGCATGCTGAGGGAAATCGATTCAGGACATCGCGGATAGCGTGTTGGTTCCCAGCACAAGATTCACCGACGCAGGACGCGTCGGATACCCGCCGCTTCTTCGGAGCGCCGCCACCAATTACAACGAAGCTTGGTTGGCGGAACGCTTGATAGGTTCATTCAACATGACTGAAGTAAGCGCAGGAAAAACCAAGGCTGTGCCGCGTAACGCGCACACGCTCTTCGCGCAATGCGAGTTCAATCGGTTCTATTGCCGCGGCCTCTGTTGCTATGCCATCGGCAATCCTGTCAATGGCATCAGGATCTATCGAGCAAGGCAATCAAGCAAGCCTCGGCCTCAATCGGAAGCGAAAATTGGCAGACTGCTCGACCCCAATATTGTGCTGAAAGATCTGCGCGACCACCTCGCCACCGATGTTGAGTTTGGATTGCCCGAGATTAACAGCGGCTTAAGTCTCGAATTGGTGCCAAATGCAAACGCCGTATAGCGGCCCGTCGATTCCGTGGAAGCATCCCCTGTCCACTCGTCGGATGGTTGGAACGAGCTGCGATGTCGTTTTCGATTTCGACTGGGTAGCGGTTATTGGTCATAATCAGCCCAAGTTTCTGGGTTTGCATGATCTGTCGCTCGCCGTCGCAGAGTTTGCCAAAATATGCGGCAAGGCACCTCTGTTGTTGCTTAGCGTTAAGGCCGACGTAGCCTTCGACGAATTGATCACGGATTCCACTTATGTAGCGGTGGTCAACATCAAGGATTTCCTCGCATGCACGACCAACCATGACAGGTCAGCCCTCTTCTTCCTAAGCGCCATCAGCAAACACGGAAGCATCTCGGCAGCTTCCGCCGGGACGGCCACGCCAATCCGCGTTCAACAACTCTTGAAGGCTCTCGAAATCGGCCTTGACGGCAAGGGCGATGCCTTAATCGAGGTGGTGAACAAGGGCGGTTCCAAGCTGACCCTTTCACTTCTGGACGCTGCTGTAAAGTCCCTAGATAAGACCGCGAGTCGGGAGCATTTGGAGGCTTTGACGAACATTTTCTCAACGTCGACGGCAGGGGTGATCGCTGACGCAGCCACGGCAGCCAAGAGAAGAGTGGCCGTTGAGGAGTTCGAGCGTCTATTGAGTGACAATGCGACTGAGCACAAGTTCCAGACATGGTTTCAAAAACAACGCTTGGGTGCTCGGCTCTGACTGTGTTCGAATTCTTGACGACCGAAGGATTGATGTTCGTAACATCGCGGACTTTCTGGTAGAGGCATATGATTGCCGGGCAGACATCGTTGAGCTAAAACGGCCCGGCCTTTCGTTTTGGCAAGCCGAGAAAGACCACGACAACTATCTTCCACATTCAGACTTGGTGGCCGCGATTATCCAAGCACAAAACTATCAGTTCGCTCTTGAAGGCGAGATCAACAACATCAAGACACGTGAGAGGCTGAAAGGTGTTCCTATCGCTAAGCCCTGCTCGCTTCTGATTCATGGGCGAAGCAACAACTGGAGTGATGAGCACTTCGAAGCGCAGCGCCTTCTTAATGCCGGATTTACGAGTCTCAATGTCATCACTTACGATCAAGTGCTCCGCAGGGCAAAGATCATCATGGGCTGCGATGCTTAGACACATGGTTTCTGCTGGCGTATGAAGACACTACCCTTATGCGCCCCCGATCGGCAAGGTGACACTTATGAGCGCCAAGGACCTAATTTGCGAGGCCATCCGCTGTAAGAAGCTTTTGCAGTTCATCTATGGGAATCATACGCGCGTGGTAGAGCCTCACATTCTTGGCCGAGACTCAGCCGGGCAGGATGTGTTGAGCGCTTATCTTGTGCGCGGCTACAGCGAATCGCGGAAGCAACCGTATTGGCGATTCTATCTTTTGAGTGACTTGAGGGCTCTTACCATAGTCGACGAGACCTTTTCTGGGCCGCGCAAAGGCTACAACCCTAAAGATCCGCGGATGGTGAAGGTCTATTGTCGTCTTGAGCGTCATTAGAAATCATGCACAGGGCTGCGACGCTGAGATATTACTTGACGTTGGGCTACGATAAGCCCGACGCTCCAAATTGTCTTATCAAGTGACTAAACGAAGGTTA
>DATANL010000320.1:0-4479 GCA_036266295.1 Pyrinomonadaceae bacterium
CGCGGATCACCACCTCGCGGCCGTTGCCGAGATTGACCGGGTCAGACTGGTCATAAACTTCAGCGGCCTTTGCTATTCCCTCGGCGCAATCTTCGACGTACAAGAATTCACGAGAAGGTCTTCCCGATCCCCAAACCTCGATGAATTCGGCATTGCTCCGGCGGGCTTCGACGCACTTGTGAATCAATGCGGGGATCACGTGTGAGGTTTCCAGATCAAAATTGTCACCTGGACCATAGAGATTGGCCGGCAATAGAAAAATTGAGTTGAACCCGTATTGGTCACGATACGCCTGCGACTGGACCAGCATCATCTTCTTGGCCAGACCATAGGGCGCATTAGTCTCTTCCGGATAACCGTTCCACAGGTCCTCCTCTTTGAAGGGGACCGGTGTGAATTTCGGATAGGCGCAAACCGTCCCGATAGCCACGAATTTCTTCACGCCGTGGAGCCGGGACTGCTCGATGAGCTGCACGCCCATCATCAGATTGTCGTAGAAGAACTTGCCCGGGTTTCTCTGATTGTGGCCGATGCCGCCGACAACTGCAGCCAAATGAATCACCAGGTCCGGCCGTGTCTGCTGAAGCAACCGCACGATGTCAGGCTTTTCGACAAGGTTGAATTCGCTGCTGCGCGGAACGAAGACCTCTGCATTACGTGCTCGAAGCTTGTCCAGGAGAAACTGGCCAAGGAATCCGGCTCCGCCGGTAACCACAATGCGTTCGTAAAGGAATCTATCTTTCAATTGTTAACAACTCGCTGATACAAAATTTTTCACGATTATGCCGGGCTTCGACATCGAGTTTTCCCGCCCCAAACTTGCCGTAGAGTTCAAGCTTGGCTATGGTATCAAAACTCGAAGACTACCAGAACCGCCGGAAGCTTCGGTTGGACACGTAGCTCGAACGCGAGTGAAACAACAATGGCCCAAACCGCATTAATATCAGGAATCACCGGTCAGGATGGCTCATTCCTCACTGAGCTGCTGCTGGAAAAAGGATATGACGTCTACGGCATCATTCGCCGCTCATCGTCGTTTAATACCGACAGAATCGACCATCTATACGAAGACCCGCACAAAGCCGGGACGCGTCTGCGACTTGTCTACGGCGACCTTAATGACTCAAGTTCGCTGAATACGATTCTCAGACAAGTTCAACCTGACGAAATTTATAATCTGGGCGCTCAGTCGCATGTTCGCGTTAGTTTCGATATTCCGGAGTATACGGGCGAGGTCACAGGACTCGGGACGGTCCGCTTCCTGGAAGCGATTCGTGAAGCAGGCATCAAGCCGAAATTCTACCAGGCGTCGTCATCCGAGCTTTACGGTCGAGTGTGCGAGACTCCACAGAGAGAAACAACGCCGTTTCATCCGCGATCACCTTACGCCTGCGCCAAGGCCTACGCTTATTACATCACCGTAAACTATCGCGAGTCATATGGCATGTTTGCCTGCAACGGTATTCTTTTTAATCATGAATCTGAACGTCGCGGCGAAACCTTCGTGTCGCGCAAGATCACGCGAGCTGCCACGCGAATAAAACTCGGCCTCCAGGAGAAACTTTATCTGGGGAATCTCGATGCCCAGCGCGATTGGGGATACGCGAAAGACTATGTTGAAGCGATGTGGCTAATGCTGAATGCGAACACGCCGGAGGATTATGTAATCGCTACCGGCGAAACACATTCGGTGCGCGAATTCGTGGAGCAGGCTTTTGCGCACCTCGACCTGGACTGGAAGCAATACGTTGAGATCGACTCGCGATACTTTCGGCCGGCTGAAGTCGATCTTTTGTCTGGGGACGCCAGTAAGGCCCGCCGCGAACTGGGATGGGAACCCAAGGTCACGTTTACCGAACTCGTCAAGCTCATGGTTGATTACGATTTGCAGCTCGCTAAACGAGAAGCCGGAAATGCTTTAGTCAATCAACCTGCGACTGCAAACGCGCATTGGAGTTCCAGCTGATTCCCACGACCTCGTTTCGTTTCACATCGACAAGGCGCTCGAGATAGAGCTGACGACGTATTCTTGCTGGGCCGGTGATAACTCCGGATAGATCGGCAGCGCAATTGTCTCTCTGGCTGCTTTCTCTGCCGCCGGAAAATCATCATTTCGATAACCTAGAAAAGCAAAACATTTCTGTAGATGCAGGGGCACGGGATAGTAAACATCGCAACCAATCTCCCGCTCACGTAAATGGCTACGCAAGGCATCGCGCGCATCTTGCCGAACCCTGATCACGTATTGATGAAAAACGTGGCGTCCGTTGCTTCTCACATGGGGCGTAGTAATCTGTTGTCCCAATCCGGCATCGATGAATAGCCGGTCGTAATCTTGCGCGCGCTCTTGCCGGCCACGGATCCAATTTTCAAGATGCGGCAGTTTGACTCGCAATACGGCCGCTTGAAATTCGTCGAGCCGGCTATTAATCCCCACCACCTCGTGATGATATTTTTCGCTTTCTCCGTGCACGTGAAGCATGCGCAAACGATCCGCGTGGCTACGGTCGTTCGTCACTAACATCCCGCCATCACCGGCGCCGCCAAGATTCTTGGACGGATAGAAACTAAGGCATCCGATCGTTCCCATTGAGCCCGCCCGGCGCGTGCGATCTTCGGCGCCGATTGCCTGCGCCGCATCTTCAATAATCGGAATGCCGCGCTTTTCCGCTATCTCAATGAGCGGGTCCATATCAACGCATTGCCCGTACAGATGTACCGCGATGATGGCGCGCGTCCGCGGGGAAATGGCTTCATCAACTCGTGCTGCATCCAGGTTATAGGTCTGCGGATCGATATCAACGAAGATTGGTCGCGCGCCAAGCCGGGTAATGGCAGCAGCAGTCGCGAAGAAAGTAAATGGTGTGGTAACAACCTCGTCTCCGGCACTTACGCCACACGACATCAAGGCCAGCAACAAGGCGTCCGAACCCGACGCACATCCAACCGCATATGATGTCCGGCAATAACGCGACAGCTCGTCTTCGAGCGCCCGGCCTTCACTGCCCAAAACAAATCTCTGCGATTCGAGCACGCGGTCGACGGCTGCCCGGACGTCTTCACCAATCGTTACAAATTGGGCCTTTAGATCGAGAAGTGGAACATTCATTGTTTTTCAAGTGAACGTCACTCTAGGTGAGGGCACTCCGCGCGGGGTTCGAAAGAACGATCGACTGGCCGCCATTTTTCATCGACTGCTGTGCGGCCTCAAGCAAGCGGATGACACGCAATCCAGCATAGCCGTCAGTCAAAGGCTTGCGGCAATCTCTAATCGACTCCAGGAACTCGGCCACCACGTGACGCAGTGCTTCGGTGGAATCGAGCTTCGGCGCCCAGACGTCGCCCGTGCGATAACTCACCAGAGTTTGGTATTCCGCTTCGCGATCGTCTATGCGGTTAGCCGTGACTCCTTTGTCGTAGATGCGGACCTTCTCAGTCGGCTCGATATCATCGTACAAGATCATCTTGCTGCTACCGGCGATCATTGTGCGACGAATCTTGACCGGCGCCAGCCAATTGAAATGAAAGTGGGCGATGAACTGATCTGGAAAGAGCATAACCAGATAAGCGATATTCTCAATACGACGTTCGATGTGCGAACTACCAAGCGCGCTGATCGCCTGGGGCTGCCGGTCGATCAAATAATCCATGATCGAAAGATCGTGCGGCGCCAGATCCCAAAGAACATTGATGTCCCGCTGAAACAATCCCAGGTTAATTCGTACCGAATCGAAGTAAAGCAGATCGCCCAACTCACCACGGTCGAGCAGCTCCTTCATCTTGCGAACAGCGCCCGTATAAACGAATGTATGGTCTACCATCAACGTTCGTTTGTTCTGTTCCGCCAGCTCAATGAGACCTTCGGCTTCTTGCACCGTGGCCACGAAGGGCTTTTCGAGCAGCACATGCTTTCCGGCGCGGAGCAAATCTCTGGCTATCTCAAAATGGGTCCCCACGGGCGTCACCACGGCTACCGCGTCGACGTCGTTATCGGCAACCAGAGCGCGATAGTCGTTGGCCGCCCGGGCCATCGGATAGCGCCGCGACATACTGGCGAGACGGCTTTGATCGAGATCGCAGATCCAACGGAGCTGCGCCGATTCATTCTCTGCAAAATTTCGCAGAAGATTCGGCCCCCAATAGCCGCAGCCAATGACACCAATGTTGATTGAACTCATTGAGAAAAGAGAATAACGACCAATTACGGAAAAGTGAATTGAGCGAGTTGTGTCGGGTTTGCCCAAAAAGTCTAGTCTTGCCAAGTCCGCGCAGCGGACGAGTGAAAGTAGCCCAGCACTTCAGTGCTGGGAACCGGAGGGCGACGTCCCCCAGTCCGCGAAGCGGACGACTGATAAATCCTCCGCAGGCCACGAAGTGCGGATCAGCCGTCCGTTTCACGGACTGTCGCTTGTGATCGCGCTGATCCCCACCGATAAATCGGTGGGCTATTTTCAGTCGTCGGCTTCGCCGACTTTTTGG
>DATANL010000321.1:0-6394 GCA_036266295.1 Pyrinomonadaceae bacterium
TGTGACCGTCGTAACGCGTGATGATGCCGCGTTGCACCACATACACAGTTCCTTTTCGATCGACCGCTAGACCGCGCAGAGGCATCTTTGGGTCGGCGGTCCATTGCGTGATGAACTTTCCGTTCGCGTCGAAAACC
The DNA here is from genome assembly GCA_036266295.1 of Pyrinomonadaceae bacterium. Taxonomy (GTDB): domain Bacteria; phylum Acidobacteriota; class Blastocatellia; order Pyrinomonadales; family Pyrinomonadaceae; genus UBA11740. The sequence continues at coordinate 138 of DATANL010000321.1, forward strand.
TGGATGCGTCCGCCGCTGTATTCGCCCACATAAATATTTCCCTGACCATCGACCGCGATGCTGCGCGCGTCAGTCATCATGCCTGGGCCGATGCCTTCGCTGCCGAACTTCAGCGTCTGGCTGACGAAGCCGTTGCCCGTTTCAACGGGGCGCGAACCGATGGGTTTGTCGCGCAAACCAGTGAGCGGGCTGAGGGCCCTCCTGACCTGGCTGATCGCGCCGAACACACCGGCGAACACGATGACGACAATGATTACGGGGATCAGAACGACGAACCAGAGCGCTTTGGTGGCTGTACGCGCCACTTGCGGTCCAATCGTGATGTCGATGTTCGGCATGACGATCGGCTCAATCCGCAACTGGTTCGGCAGAGCGATCTGGCTTTGGCAATACGCGCAATGCGCGGACGTGGCGAACGCCGAGTCGTACGTCACCGGCGCACCGCATTTTGGACACTCGAGGGTTTGCATGGCGGCGCGTAGTTTAGATCGGAAATGGATCGCGTGTCAGCAGCGAGAAGAAGGGAAAAAGATTATTTGTCATTGGCCAATGACCAATGACAAATAATCTTTTTCTGCTCACTCCCGCCATGCGATCCCCAAAAACAAAGCGGCCCTCAGAATCGAGAGCCGCTCAATACCTCAACTCGACACATTGCCTACATATCGACGAACTCGTGGGCCAGCGTCAACTCCGCTTTTCGCAATTCATATCTGCCGCGGCCGAGGTTGCCTTCCGGCTTCATCGCCAGCACCACGAAATAATCTTTGTTGAAGAGCCGCATCAGCAGCGTCACTTCTCCGAAGGCGACGACGATTTCGCGCAACTCGCCGAGCGCCAGATCGTTTCCCGATCGCGCGGAACTGCGGACCAGCGAAGTGAATTCGGCGGCGGCCACATCAAGATTCGCGGCGGCGCCTTCATCAGTAAAGAATTTCTCAACAGATAAGCCGTCAGCGCCCATGATGAGAGCGCCGAGACTGCCGTCGGTGCGGTGAACAATTGTTTGCAGGGCTTGTCTGAACATCGGGTGAGACTTACCTTTTCGGGATTTTGCGCCTCAAGCGCCTATCTTAAACGAATTCAGGAATTTTGCGGCGAGTCCATCATAATACTGAACCAACCCAGCGGACCCTTGATTGAGGCGCGGTGCGCCGAATAGCGTCTCATAAAGGACCCCTTTGCTGTAATAGAGTCGCGCCCGGTACACGAAAGCGCCATCGTCGAGCACATATTCGCGTGCTGGCGCGTTCGCAGTCCCAAAATCCTTCTCCTTCAGCAGTATTAATTTTCCTTCAGCTACCGCTCGGTCGCGGCTGTTGTCGAAATGCTGCCGTATCGACTCGGGGTCACGTTCTTCATTGGGATAGTCGCCGAATAACACGGCAAAGAAGGCTTCCGGTCTTCGGACGGAAAACATTCGGACTTCCGTGTGAATAATCTGTGCGCTGAAGGGCACGAAGGTCTCGTCAGGTGTGTCCGGCAACAGCACGCGAAAATGTCCTTCGTTTGATACCACTTCTCGCCACGGCTTCTCATTAGGGGCCTGTCTCTGGGCCATACTGCTATTGGTGACGCAAAGTACCAACGCGAATGCGCAAAAACCAAGACTGCCAATTCGTACGTTCATTACAAAACCTCGTGTGCTAGTCGTGAAAATGTCCGTGAAGGTTATCGCAAAAATCCGGTGGTCGAGGCTTGCGCTTCAGACCACCGGACTCTTTTCACCAGAGTTGATGACGCTACGGGCGCTTGCCGCCCACCGCGTCTGGCCGGGCAGTACCCGCCGCAGGAACGGCGGGTTGGGTCGGGGCGCCGAGAACATTCGGCTGGACCGACATCATCGCCGGAGACTGTGACCTGTCCTGCGGTTGTTCACTCGGCCCTGAATTCGACAGCGGATTGCCAAGCGGCACCGGCTGCGGAACGGTCGTGATGCGTGGACCAGTCGCCGGAGTGTTGGGAATCGGCTTGCCGGAATAATCAGGCCGATAGATGTGCGGGGTGATGAAGAATAGAATTTCAGTTGAATCCTTTGTCACCAGTTTGCGCTTGAACATGTTGCCAATGATCGGAATGCTGGCCATGCCTGGAGTGCGCTGTCTTTGCGTGGCTTCCTGATCTGCCAGCACCCCGCCCATGACGGTCGTGCCACCATCTGGAACCAGCACTTCTGACTGCATGCGCTGAGTGTCGATGCCCGGAACGCCACCAACGGCGATACCGGTGTTGACAGTGTTGTTTTCGATCGTCACGCGCAACACCACCGTGCCGGCGTCCGTGATCTGCGGAGTGATGGAGAGACGCAGCGGAACCGAAACGAAGGTCGTGGTCACCACCGCGGTGCCGCCGGCTGCCTGAGTCGTCTGCACCGGAATCTGTGAACCACTTTCGATTTGGGCCGGACGATTGTTGAGCGCCGTGACGCGCGGAGTCGCCACCGTCTTAACTTCGCCGCGGTTTTCCGCAGCACTGATCAGAGCGCTGATCTGCGCGCTGCCGAACAAGCCGGTCGTCAGGCCGATGACCGTCGACGCGGCCGCCGAGCGGAAATTGTTGAGCGGCATGGCGGTGTTCGCCAATCCACCGAAGACGCTGTACGGATTCGGCCCCGCGTTCAATGTGGAACCCGAGCCCCCACCGGAGCCGCCAGAACCGCCGCTACCACCCGAGCCGCCACCCGAGCCGCTCGCCGGCAACGTGCTGATGTTGGCCAGGGCGCCGTTTCCAAAATTAACCACGCCGAGTGAAAGCTGCGCGCCGAGGTCGCGGCTGAAATTGTGCTGCGCGATCACGATGCGAGTTTCGATTTCGACCTGCGGTTCAGGCTGATCCAAAATCGCGATCAGCTGACGAATGGCTTCCACGTTCTCGCGCACGTCGGTGATGATCAGCGAATTGCTCTGACCAGCGACTTCGACTGAGCCGAGACGTGACAACCGACGCTTGATGATCGGCAGGATGCCCTGGTCGCCACCGCCGCCGCTGCTGTCGCCACCGGCGCCGCCGCTGAAACTCAGGTTGGTTGAACCACCCGCGAACGCGCCAGTTGAACCGGCCGCGGTCGCCAGCGTGCCCGAAGCGCGCGCGTAATTCAGTCGCACGAGTTCAGTCACGAGCGGCGAGTTGCTCAGTTGCGAATCGCGGATCAGTCTTTGACTCTCAGCTTCTTTAGCGAGCGTTTCCGTGGTCGCGACGCGCAGAATGTTGCCGTTGACATCGATGCCCAAGCGGTTCGCTTTCAAAATCATGTCCAAAGCCATGTTCCATGGCACATCCTGAACGTTGACAGTCACCGGAACCGCAGCCACGGAATTATCAATCACGAAATTGATTCCGTACTGCTCGGTGATGTAATTCAGAATGTCGCGCACGTCGGCGTTGACGACATTGAGATTGATCGGCTCGCCGACAAATCCCGGCTGGCCATAGCGCTTGCCCTGGCCCGACTGCATCGACATGTTGTCTTTGAGCGGGTTGCTTCCGGGCATTGCCGGATCAGGCGACGGAGCCGGCAGCGCCACGACACCTGACGTCGCCCTGGCGGACTTCGCAGTTTTCGTTGAAGCGCCGGCTGCCAGCGCGAAACCGTTGAGAGACAGGCCACCCGCAAACGCGACAGCGAAAGCTTTGGTGGCGAGATTCTTGAAATGCTTGGACATTATTCCCTCCTCAGGGATGGCGGCCGAACCTCCGTCATACGCTGCCTGAACTCAAGAGATTCAGCGCGAGCCGCACTACACGGCAGTTCAGCGGGTTGTCAAAAAATGAACGAAGTGAATTTCGCTCAGGGCACGACGGCCCACATTTGTGAGCCTCAGATCTGTTTATTGCTTTTCCGGATTCGGCTTGGTTTCCGGTTTGGCGGTGTCCGACTTTGCGGATTCGGTCTTCGCGACCGCGTCGGCGGCGGGCTGCTTCGCGGCGACCATGGCTTCGACGGGATTGGACACGCGCAGTGGTTTGATCTCAACCATCTTTTCGCGCTTGCCGTCAGTCCACAGAACATCGCGGCGAAATACCAGGCGGCCTTCTTCGATCGCTACCAATTGACCGTCGAAGAAGTTCTCACCCGGATAGATCACGTATGAGAGCTTGGGAGAAAGCGGCGTAGCTTCGACCATCGCAGACCAGCCGCGCGGCGTGCGAAAAATTCCGGTGACCTGGACCTCGCTCAGCAAAAGCGCAGTCGTCGGTTTCGGCGCCGCGATGTGAGCAGCGGCGGCGGCGGCTTTCTGGGCGCGATAGGCTTCGATGCGCACCTGGATTGAAGGCGCGTCCTTTTTGGTAGCCGCGGCCTTGGGTGCCTTGACGACTGGCTGATATTTCGTGAAGGGATCGCGGCCAGACGATTTCCTGGGCACAGCCGAATCTTTGGCTTCGCTCTTGTCCTGCGCAGAGACAGTCAGAGCTAATACACCCATCGCGCAAACAATCGCGAAGGCGCTGATTAAGAATCTAAATGCGTTTTTGTAGTTCATCGTTGTGTATCCCGAATGGACGGCGCTGATTTATTTCGCGGCCGGCGCAGCTTGTTGAGCGGCTTGTTGCACGGCCTGCTGAGTAGCGTTGGCAGGATTGCTGGCCTGGGCGGGCGCGGGCGGATTGCCGGCGGCAGCTGGCGAAGCGGCCGGAGAAGCGCCCGGAGAAGCACCTGGCTTGGCCGCAGCCTTTTGCAGGTTCTCCGCGGAAACATAGTAGGCGGTCAGGTCGAAGCGGGCTTCGATCGTCTTCTTCTGTCCCTGGTTTTCCAGTTGCTTGATTTCAAAATTGGTGATCGAGACGATCCGTTGATAGTGGGCCATCTGATCAAAGAAAGCGCGCAGCGATGAGAATGAACTCTGCACTGCGACATCGATCTTCTTGCCGCTATAGAAATCCTGCTGCACGTCGTCCTTCGGCGTGAAGTGACGCACGGTCAAACCGGTGGCGTTGGCGTGGTCCTGTATGCCCTGGAGGACATTGGTCAACTCACGCTGTTCCGGCAGGAGCGCTTTCAACTCTTCCAATTCTTCCTGCTTGTTCTTGTAGGTCGCCCGGAAGACGCTCAGCCGCTGCGAAGCTACCTGCATTTCCATATTCGCCTTTTGCAGCGTGGCAATCTGATCCTGCAGGGCTTTCGTTTCTTTACGCGTGCCGCTGGTAACGAAGTACCAGAACGCTCCGTAAACCACAACGGCCAGCACGCCGAACAGGCCCAGACGTGCGTACCACGGAAGGTTGTTAATGTTTCCAATCTTCATGATGTTTTCCAGCTTCGCGTTCTAGTTGCGCGCGGCGACGTTATTGGCCCCTGGCTTGGGGGCAGAGGCGGTGTTGTTGGCAGGCTCGGGCGGTTTGGCACCGGCATAGCTGCACTTGATAGTGAAGGCGACAACCTCAGGCATCGGGACACCCGGGATGTTTAGGTTCGCGGCCGGCGCGGCTGGCGCAGCCGCAGCACCCGTCGAGGACTTGGCCTCAGCGGTCTTGCGCTCGGTTTCGATGTTGAGGTTAGTGAACAGTCCCGACGAGAACTCCATGCTCTGGCCAAACCGCGTCACGGCACCTTCATTCGGCGACTCACCCTTGACGATGATTTCGCCGTCTTTCTGCTCTACGCTCTTCAGATAAAGACCAGGAACTGCGTCAAAGCGCGTCTTTAATTCTGCCAGCACGGCGCTCGGTCCTTGTTGCGAACCACGCAGTTTCTGAATGGCATCGATGCGCAGATTGATGTCGTTCAGTTTCTTCTCGAGATCAGCTTGCTCGCGCTTGACCGCATTCATCTCGTCATTGATGCGCTTTTCTTTCTCGAGCTGTTTTACTGCCGTCTCATGTTGTTTGTTCGTGCTGACATAGTCGAAGCCGATGCCCAGCACCAGCAACGCCATAATCGTCAGCCCCAGCAGCAGCGTCTGCGTACGCGTGTTCGAGACCTTGTCTTCGACAAAGGCCACGCTCGCCGGACGATCTGTTACCGATTCTAAAAGATTTACTTTGATCATCCTGCGTCAACTCCTCTCAACGCTAATCCGACTGCGATGGCCATTTCGGGCACGATTTCTTTCATGTATTCGGGATCGAAACCACGCGAGTCGACCTTGATCTTTTTGAACGGATCGAAAATTTCAACCGGCATGTCAAAGCGGGTCGACAGAAACTCAATCAATCCGTTGAGTTTGGAACCGCCGCCGGAAACCAAAATCTTTTCCACCGCGAGACCGCCGTCTTCGACGGTGGCGCGATAGAAGTCCATAGTCTTTTGCACTTCGAGC
>DATANL010000322.1:0-4618 GCA_036266295.1 Pyrinomonadaceae bacterium
CCCCGTCTTGCGGGTTCGTGAACAATTAAATACCAGCAATGGCAACAACGCGGACGGCGTCGGCCGGACCCTTGAAGAAATTGAGCGCGAATACATAATTCGTGTTCTCGAGGACCGCAGCTGGCGCATCGAAGGACCGCACGGCGCGGCCCACGTACTCGGGTTGAACCCCAGCACCCTCCGCACGCGCATGGCCAAGCTAGGCATCAACAAATCTCAGCAATACGCCGCCGGCAACGGCGCGAATTGAAGGCCCGCCGGCATAAGCCGCAACCTAGCCGCCCCACGGTATTACGCGGGTTCCGCGGAATGAAGCGGCCCGCTTAGGTCGAGACACAACTCTAAAACAAACCTACCGCTCAGGATAAGTATTGAAATAGCAGGGTTTTCCATACTTAAATGAGCGGACTCCTCACTCTCGCACACCGTTTGCACTTGTGAGTGCGTCCGTCGTCCTGGTAATTAAAATCCACCGCTTGCTTTGTTAACCGAGCAACAGCCCCCTCTGAGAATTCGGTTTTTTGGCCCGGAGGTGTGCCATGAGTCATTCCCCAGATACCAACGCGGTAATCACCACCGCCAGCATCACCGTCCGGCCTGAGAATCGAAAAGAGTTGTGCCTTACTGTTGCTTCGCTTCTCAATCCAATCAGGCAGGAGCCCGGCTGCAATTCCTATAGGTTCTACGGCGAAGCGAGTGACGAGAATTCATTCCTGTTAGTGGGTGAATGGCAGACCCGCGAAGCACTCAACCAGCATCTCGAGTCCAATAACTTTGCCGTGCTGATGGGTTCGATAATGCTACTGGCAAAAGTCTCGACACTCGATTTCAAGCTAATGCGTGAATTCAGCGGCCGGCATCTGCCGCATAGTCTCAGATCGGAAATGAAAGGAGCGCTCTGCGCTTAGTCATCGAAACAGGTCGCGCGTTTCCCGTTTGATTTGGCGACCAGAAAGTAGCCCCCGGCGATGAAAGCTCTTCCCCAACAGAAGTTCCCTGCGGCGGTCGCGGCGCGGCTCGCGCGCGAATCTCAACAGGAACCCAACCCGGCCAACGACGATCGCGAAGGAAACGCGGAACGGCGCTTAAGTCTCCTTCTGGAAGTCGCGCACATTATTCCCTGGGAAGCGGACTTTGCCAGCTCGCGGTTCACCTATGTAGGCGACCAGGCGGAAGAAGTACTCGGCTATTCCGTCGCCGAGTGGTACACACCAGACTTCTGGTCTCTGCACCTGCATCCTGAGGATCGGGATCGAGCGATCACCGAGGCAGCGAGACTCGCGCACACACTTGAGAGATATGAACTCGAATACCGGATGATCACCAAAGACGGCCGTGTCGTCTGGTTGCACAGCCTGGTTAGCGTGGCCCGGGTCAATGGAATTCCCGCCATCATTCGTGGGTTTACGATTGATGTCAGCCGCTCACGTCGAGCTGAAGCAGCCCTCCGCGATTTGAGCGGCCGTCTGATCAACGCACAGGAAGAAGAGCGAAGTCGTGTGGCCCGCGAACTGCACGACGATCTCAGCCAACGCATGGCGCTGCTTTCCATCGAGTTGGAACAGCTGGCCGACGGCATGAACAACTCTGCCAAGCTGCGTCGTCGATGTGAAAGCCTGCAAAACCAGGCTCATGAGATTTCGTCGGACATTCACCGGCTATCTTATAGCTTGCACCCTTCGAAGCTCGATCACCTGGGACTCGCCGCTGCCCTCAAGAGTTTGTGCGAACAGATCAATGCGAGCGGCAAGCTGCGGGTTTATCTGCACCAGAAGAGCTTTGCTGAAACCTTACCGAAAGACATCACGCTCTGCTTGTTCCGGATCGCGCAGGAATCTCTGCGCAACACCGTGAAGCACAGTCAGGCAACGCATGTGCGAGTAATTGTCCACCGGTCTTCAGACGTCATTCGTCTCAGTGTGGTCGACGACGGGTGTGGTTTTGACATGGGATCGGCTGCGTTCGCGGAAGGTCTCGGTTTTGTCGGTATGAGAGAGCGCCTGCGCAGCGTGGGCGGCGATTTGGAAATTAGTTCACAGCGGGGACAGGGGAGCCGAATTGAAGTCACGATTCCCTTGAACCCTGAGCGACAGCAATTGAAGGCGGTTAACTAGAAACACCTTTCCCTGGAGGTTCTATGCAACGAACACGCGTAATTCTGGCCGACGATCATAAAATGATCCTCGACGCTTTGAAGAATCTAATTGAACCTGAGTTCGAGGTGGTCGGCACCTTTGGCGACGGCCATGCGTTGGTCGAGGGTGCCCCGGACCTGAAACCACAAGTCATTGTTCTCGACGTTGGCATGCCGACGATGAATGGAATCAGCGCCGGCCAACGACTGAAGCAGTTGATGCCGAACATCAAGCTGATTTATCTCACGATGAATCAGGATCCCGATTTGGCGGCCGAAGCATTTCGGCTGGGAGCCAAGGGCTATCTATTGAAAAGCTCGGCCGGCTCCGAACTGTTGGATGCGCTGCGCGCAGTCATACGCGGCGGCTCGTACATGACCCCGCTGATGACCGAAGATGTGCTTGGGTCATTCGTCAATCACTTTAAGAATCTGAAGAGCACCAGCCATCTGACGCTGCGGCAAAAAGAGGTCTTGCAACTGCTGGCCGAGGGACGTTCGATGAAAGAGGCCGCGTATATTCTGAACGTCTCGCCGCGCACTGTCGCGTTCCATAAGTACACGATGATGGAACATCTGCACATCAAGACCAGCGCGGAACTGGTCCAGTATGCCCTGAACACACAGCTGCTGGCAGCTTAGTAGCCTGAGGGCTGGCGTTGTGTCGCAGCATGCTTTGCGGTGGGCGTTAGACCGATGACCTGTAACTTTTGCCAGTATCGTTTTGGCGGTTTTCACCTAGGATGAGATTCGTAACCCACTTGGTCGCCCAGGTTTTGGTTAGACCGAAGCGCTTTTGGCGCGGAGTACAAAACCACCCCAGACAAAGAGGCGAATCGTGCACATCGCTCGCATCCTATTGGCAGACGATCACAAAGAGATACGCGACAAGGTCAGGCGATATCTTGAGGCTGAGTTCGAAGTAATTGATGCGGTGGAAAACGGCCGCGCGCTTCTCGACGCGGCCGCCAAGTCAGACCCGGATGTCTGCCTGCTCGATATCTCAATGCCGGAGCTTGATGGAATTGAGACTGCTAATCAACTGAAGGAAAACGGCTCAAAGGCCAAGGTAATTTTCCTCACCGTCCACGAAGACTCCGATTTTCTCCAGGCCGCCCTCAAGACGGGAGCGTCGGGTTATGTGATCAAACGACGCATGGCCTCGGACCTGCACCACGCGGTGAAAGAAGCGTTGGCCGGTAGAATTTTCATCTCCTCATCAGTCGCCTCGAATGCGAGGGTGGATCAGGACGAGATTCCAAAGCCCGCGGCTTAAAACGTCGAGGACATCTTTCGCAGAGTCCGGTCAATTACCCGCTTTAAGTGTCGTTAGAAATTCCGCGACCGCGTCCGTCGGCGTGGCCCACGAAGTTACCAAACGAACCACCGAACTCTGCTCGTCGAATTTCTCCCAAACATGAAATCCATAATCCTTTTCCAGACGTTCGATGATTGCATTCGGGAAAATCGGAAAGACCTGGTTGGTCGAAGCATCAACCAGAGTCTGATAGCCGCACTCTTTAATGCCGCCGGATAGTCGCCGGGCTTGAGCATTCGCGTGCGCGGCAATCTCGAAATACAGATCGTCACGAAACAGCTCGAGGAATTGGAGACTCACGGCTCGCCCCTTCGCAAGCAGTCCGCCGCGTTGCCGCAGGTTATAGCGAAAGCGGGCCTTGAGCTCGGGATTTACAATGACAATTGCCTCGCCGATCAGAGCACCGTTCTTCGTGCCGCCAATATAGAAGACGTCAACCAAACTCGCTAAGGTCTTCGCATCGACATCGCATGCCGGCGAAGCCAGGGCCGCTCCCAACCGCGCGCCGTCTACATAGAGGTAGAGATCGTGCTCCTTACATTTTTCCGATAAAGCTGCTAACTCCGCCGCGGTATACACGGTGCCGAGCTCTGTCGATTGGGAAATATAGACCGCCCTCGGCAGAACCATCTGATCAAAGTTGTGTTCTTCAACGGCACCCTGAATTTCGTTCGGCGTGACTTTGCCTTCGCGCCCTTCAACCGTATTGATCTTGTGGCCGGTCGCCTCGACGGCCCCAGCCTCGTGCGTCGCAATGTGACCTGATGCCGCAGCGATCACTGACTCGTACGGCCTTAAGAATGAGGACAGGACGCATAAGTTCGCATGAGTGCCACTGGCCACAAAATGAACGTCCGCTTCCGGAGTGCCAAACTTTTCTTGAATGAACTTCGTCGCCTCCAGAGCAAACGAGTCCATCACGTATCCGGGTTCCTGTTGTAAGTTAGTGCGCGCCAACGCATCCAGGATTCGCGGATGCGCGCCTTCCGAGTAGTCGTCAAAGAAGAGATATTTGTAGGGCATCGGGGGATTATATCAAGCAGCGCGGGAAAGGCTTCCGCCGGCGAATTGTCGTCTTTTTTATAGACGGCGCCTCTGACCGAACAATCTTTTCGGTATGCAATCAATGAGCTATACTGCGCGGCCGAAACGACGCTGCTTTAAAT
>DATANL010000323.1:0-7006 GCA_036266295.1 Pyrinomonadaceae bacterium
GGCGTCGCTCGCATTTCGGCCGGGCACTGCGGAAAAATTTGCCAGCGACAAGACCCCGCTCGATCGGCCGGTGAAGGTGACCATTGCCGGCGAAGCCGATCACGAAGGCGACACCAGTTACATCGCCGTGGTCGACAGCGCGCGCAATATGATCAGTTTTACTCCGAGTCTGCACAGCGCTTTTGGCACCGGCGTGGTGATGGGAAATCTCGGATTCATCTTCAACTGTCGCGGCGATTACTACACTCTGAATGAGGGCGAGGCCAACGCGCTGGTTCCGGGCAAACGACCGCGCAGTACTCTGCAAGGCACGCTGGTCATGAAAGACGGCCAACCGCACATGGTGATGGGAACGCCGGGAGCCGACAACCAGGTGCTTTTGACGATGCAGACGCTGCTGAACATCATCGACTTTGGCATGAACGTGCAGCAGGCGATCGAATCTCCGAAATGGCTGACACGCGCATTCCCGGCTTCACCTTTTCCACACACAATGTACCCGGGCGATCTGTCGGTTGAAGCGCGCGTCCCTGAAGACGTGCGCAAACAGCTTCAGGCGATGGGCCATAAGCTGCGCGTCACGGGTGCATGGTCGGACGGCTCTTTGGCGGCCATCGTCGTAGATCCCAAGACGGGCGTATTGAACGTCGGTACCGACCCGCGAACAGAAGCGTACGCCTGGGCCTGGTGACGTACTAATTCCCGCCGCCGTAAAATGCAGCGCGAATATCGTGGGAGAATAAGCGCCCCACGGTGTGTCCAGAATCCAGCCGTTCCGCCGTCCTCGTCCTGGTGGAACGGTGTTTGCTCACATCTCTGCCTCTACGAATGGCCACCCCGGACGGGAAGACCCTGAAATGCAAATCAACAAACACAATGGAGGCAAGATGAAGACAAAGTTAGCTAGAGTTAGTGAAGTCGCCATTCTCTCTCTCCTGCTTATCGGAATTGGCGTGGCCGCGAGCACCAGCGCTGCGGCGCAGAGACGAAATCGTTGGGACAACTATCCGAATTGGGGCGGTTCCTATCAGTTGCGCGAGACGGCGCTCAATGCCGGATACAACGAAGGCCAGAAGCAGGGCCGCGATGATCGTTCGCACAATCGTTATCGCAATCCTTCGGAGTTCAGCGCCTACCAGAACGCCAATCATGATTACAGCTCGCGTCTAGGCGATCGCGATCTGTATCGCCGTTATTACCAGGTCGCGTTCGAGAACGGCTACAACACCGAGAATCCAAACAACTACAGCAACCGTAACGACCGCTATGGCCGTGACGATCGTAACCGCGATCGCAACGACCGCAACGATCGTTGGGGACGAGACTGGAACCGCTACGGCAACTGGGGTGGATCGTATGAGCTACGCCAGACCGCTTTGAATGCCGGTTATAACGCCGGCGAAAAGGAAGGCCGCAGCGACGGCCGCCGTGGTCGTCACCGCAGCTATTCAGACTTCAGCGAGTATCGCAACGGAACGACTGATTACAAATCGAGTTACGGCGATCGCGCGTTGTACCAGCGCTATTTCCGCCAGGGATTTGAGAATGGCTACGAGGACGGGTATCGCGGGTATTGATTTGACACGCGCATCCTTCCGCGTGATTTCACGGGCGAGACACCCGTGCGACGTGAACGCGAGCCTGATCGCAAGGTCGGGCTCGTTTTTTCTTGCAAGAAATACATCATTGACAAGCCGGAAGATCAGCGGAAGAATCTCTAATCAATATGAGACGAGAGAAATCAATCAAAGAACTTAAGATCGAGCGACCGCGCCGCGTGGTGATTTCCGAAAAAGAAGCGCTCAAGAGAATGAAGGAATTCTCCAAACGAAAGGAACACTTCCTTGCCACTGCTCGAACGGGCAAGGGTCGAAGTCTACGTCCCTGACCTGCCCGCACCTCACTACCGCAATTTACTTCTGTCCTTCGAAGAAGAATTCACCTACGCCTTTGGTGGATGTACGATTGTGCGTGGACTCGAGGGCAGTTATCTTTCACGAGCAGGCGTGAAGACTCCTGACCGCATTAGTCTTATCTACACAGACCTGCCAATTGCATTTTCTACGAACCTTGAGAAAGCAGCTCGTTACGCCGACGAACTGAAACAAGTTGCTTTCGAGGCGCTGAATGAAGAAACAGTAATGGTAGGCATAGGGCAGATCTTTCATGCTGTGTGAGCTAAGCGAACGGGATGGGAACGGAGCGAGTTGGATACAGGCGGCTCTATGATTCGATAGGATGCTCCTTGGCCGACCGGGAGGAATTGTTCTTTCCTTTTCCCCTGAATGAGACTACTGATTTAATTGGTTTCCTGGAACAGATAGTCATGCAACAACATGCTAGTCTCGCGTCACGCTTTAAGCAACTGGCTACGACTGCGCGCATAGATGGTTGGCAATCAGACATCGCGGCCTTCAGGCGATTCAATTCCATTCGGAACAACTTGCTGCATCGAGGTGACCCTAGAGTTCAATTGTCGATCTCTCTTGGAGAAGAGTTTGAGCATGAAACAAGAGAACTTGAAGACTTAGCAGAACGCTACGTAAGTTGGACTCTCTTTAGCAATGCTGATGTTTACCGGAGTCGATGGAGACCTCCCAGAACTAAGACAGAGAAAGCTTAGTTTCACTCAATTCCCGCCAGCGCCGCCTGCAACAAAATAATTTTCTTAATCCCTTTATAGATCGGCTCGATCTCGCAATTCTCGGCCAGGCTGTGTGAGCCGTCACATGGACCAGATCCAGTTGAAATTGCGGAGATGCCTGCCAGGAGGGCGATGTTGCCGTTGTTCGAGCCGGCGTTTGTGATCGGCGGGTCAAAGCCCATGACGCGATGCACTGCTTCGGACAGGCGGACGAGATACGAGTCGCGGTGACCGGGGATGGCAGCGGCAGGTGATTTCGAGATCACATCGGTCTTCGCGGTCATGCCCGCTTTGGCGGCTTCTTCATCGAGGATGGTTTTGATCTTTGATTCGAGATCGGCAAGCACGTCGTTTGACGTCGAACGCAGGTCTACGGTGAACCATGCATCAGCCGCTTTCGCGTTGACGACTTCCGATCCACCGAGCATCCCGATGTTCAGATTCGACGAAGGGTTCGTCGGTATGGGCAATTGATAAATTCGCTCGATTGCGCGCGCCAGCGGCAAGGTCGCCGAGTATGGCGGAGTGCGCGACCGCGTATGGCCGCCGGGACCGATGAAATGATGGCGATACCAGTTGATACCGATACCGGCGTAGGTGAAGCCTTCGTAACCGCCGTCGAGCGCTACGTAATGATCGATCTTTCCCTTGTTCTCTTTGACGTAGTTGCTGACGCCTTTGAAGGTTGTCTCTTCTTCAACGGTGAAGACGAAAACCAAATCGCCGTTTGTCTTGAGCTTCGCCTCGTTAAGCGCGCGAATCGTCGCCAGTAGCGCTTCGACGTTGCGCGTGTCATCGCCGATTCCCGGCGCGTAAACTTTTCCGTCGCGCACGGTTGCTTTGATTTGCAGGCCCGGCTGGAAAACGGTGTCCATATGCGCGTCGAAAACGATTACCGGACCACCGCCCGTTCCTTTACGCACGGCTACCAGATTGCCGGCCGAATCGTAATGAACATCGTTGAGGTGATAGCCGCGCAAAAGACTCTCGATGTATTTCGCGCGCTCCTGTTCGTGTCCTGACGGGGCATTGATTTCGGTGATCGCGATCCATTCACGCAAAATCTCGGCGTGATTGCGTTCGATGTAGTCGCTCGCCGTTTTCAGGTCAGCACGGTTTGAAAGCGCCTGCACTTGATCGGTGTATTCCGCGACAGTCTTGACCTGTGCCGGCGTGACGTTGCACACAAATAGGATGAAAGTCAGAAGAGAAATTCGTCGTCGCATGTGTTTCCGTTTAAGAGTCTATATAATCCGAGCTTCGCGATTCTAAACGAAATAAACCGCAGAGGACACAGAGAAATCATTAAAAGCAAACGCGAGATCACTCCGGGCCCTCTCGGCATTTGGCTCGAGCGCGCCATCCTCGCGTTCCTTTTCCTCTTCGTCATCGCCGCGCCGAACTCAATCGCTGCCACCCAAACGGCATGGCTGCTGGGAATGTTGTTATGCGTCTTACGCTTCCTCGTTTGGCCGCGGCCGAAACTGTATCGCACGCCGATCGATTACCCGATCTTCGCGTTCTTTTTGCTTACCGGGTTGTCGTCGATCCTTTCGTACGAGCCTGCCGTTTCCTTTGGCAAGATGCGGGCGGCGTCGCTGTTCGTGATCGTTTACTTTGTCGCCGAGAATATCTTCTCACCACGAATTCTCCGTCTGCTGGTAATCGTCCTGATCGCCGCGACGATGGTCAATGTGTTTTTTGTCTTCGGACAATTGGCAGTGGGCCGCGGCATCACTGTCTATGGCGTCAGCCAACAGAGTCCTTTGCTCGACGCGCGCATGGTTTCACGAACTCACAACCAGCCGGTTCCCATAGTCGACGGCGACACAATCGAAAAAGTTGACGGCCACTGGATTCGCAGCGTCGATGAGTTGCTCGATGCGGTGGAGCAGGCTGAAAAGAAAGAGCCAGTCGAACTACAGATTTATCGAGTCGAGTGGATCGTGACGCTGAAGGTTCCGCGCGGTCATTTGCTGCCTGGCAATACGGCCGAAGAGCGTCTGGGAATTCAGCGCTGGTCGACCGGGCGCGACCGCCGCGCCACCGGTTTCTACGATCACTGGACGACGTATGCCGAGAGTTTGCAGTTGATTGGATCGGTCGCGTTGGGTTTATTCGTCGCGCTGCCACGAAAGCGAAGCCGCAACGCCATCATGCTCGGCGCGGCTATCGCCGGCATCAGTGGCGCGCTGCTGCTGACGGTGACGCGCGCTTCCTGGCTTTCATTTCTGCTCTCCGGAATTCTCATCGCCGTGCTCGGTCTCAGCCGCCGCGCGTTGATTGTTATCGCCGCCTGCGCGATTCCCGTCGTGCTGGCCGGCTTGTTTGTGCTCCATCAAAAACGGAACGTCGGGTTCTTCGATCAAAAGGATGATTCGATTGCCTGGCGGCAGAAGATTTGGCGCGAAGGATTTCATCTGCTCACCAGCAACCCGCGTCATCTCGCGGTCGGTGTCGGCATGGATTCAATCAAATCTCACTGGCGCGAGTGGGATTTGTTCGAAGGCGGCAAGCTGCCGATGGGCCACATGCACTCGGACTACCTGGAGTTGGCGTTGGAGCGCGGCGTGCCCACGTTGATTGCGTGGCTGATAATGTTGGGCGCGTACGGGTGGACGCTGTGGAAGACACAGCGGCGCGTCGCGAAAGAGGATTGGATCGCAAGAGGACTCGTCCTGGGAGCGCTGGGCGGATTGCTCGGCTTCATGACCAGCGGCGTCGTGCATTACAACTGGGGCGACTCTGAAGTAGTGATGATCTTTTATCTGATCATGGGCTTGAGTTTGGTCGTGGAGAGGCAGCGAAGAGCGGCCCATACATAAATTCACCACAGAGGACACAGAGGTTCACTGAGTAATAAGAGCAACTCAGAAATCGACTTTCAATTCTCCCTTTATTCTTCTCTGTGTCCTCTGTGGTAATCATTCCTTCAGGCAGTACTGACATCGCAATGAAATCAAGCGACTTCGCGCGGGACTTCACTCATCAACGCGACGAAGTTTCCTTCTGAGTCCTTGAAATCCGCGAGCCACAGATCGTAGGTCGGCATCGGAGCGACCAGGTGAGGTTTGATGATGAATTCGACGCCGCGGGCTTTGAAAGTTTCATAGACGCGTTCGATGTCATCCACCTTGTAGTAGATGATCGAAGCGGGATGATCGAGATCGGGGCGGTCCGCGACGCCCAGCATTATGCGTATGCCGCCGCAATCGAAAAAGGCCATGTTCGGCGGCGCCGTGAACAGAAACGTCATGCCGAGCATGTCGCGATAGAACGCGATCGCCCGGTCGAGGTCTTTGACGTTCACGAAAATCTGACCAATTTGATTTAAGGTCGGCCCAATCGGGATCGGTGCGGTCAAGATGATCTCTCCTTCGGCTCGTTGCAGCGCAACTTGTTAACTTGCGGACGTGCGTCTCAGAAACCCGACCGTCAGGGAGGGTGCAAGCGCGGGAAGACGGCACCCTTCCTAACGGTCGGGTTTCTGCAACAAATTGCACCACGTCAGCGGCTTTCGTATAGCACGTGGAGTAACGTATTATCAACACTCTCGTTTACACGAATCAGATGAAAAACTTCGTTCGCGGCTCGCTAATTCTTATTACGCTGTGGCTCGTTTCCGGTTTCACGGAATGCTACAAGCCGGTGACCAAGAGCCAGTTGCCCGAGCACATCAAGACCGTAGCGGTGCCGGCCTTTCAGAACAACGCGCTGCGTTACAAGATCGAGCATCGTTTCACGCGCGCGGTGATGGACGAGTTGATTCATCGCGGTCACGGCCTGCGTGTGCAGAGCGACCGCGAAGGCGCGGATGCGGTAATCGACGGCGTGGTCAAGACATTCGGATTTTCCGGCGTGCTGCTTGACGACAAGGGTCGCGCGCGAATCTTTGAAGTGACGATCACGGCCGCCGTCACGGTGCGCGATCAGCACGACAATCGCGTGCTGTACGACAATCAGAATTTTATCTTTCGCGGTGAATTTGAATTCGCTAACGACCCGCGCAATTTCTTTAATGAAGAAGACCCGGCAGTCTTGCGCATAGCGCGCAGTTTCGCCGAATCGATCGTCTCGACGCTGATCAATGGATTCGGCGTCAAGAACGATAAGTGAGCAATCGTGTCAGAAGCCCGACCGTCAGGGAGGGCCTCGCTGACAGCAAGACCTGAGAAATTTAGCGTAGCCCTCCCTGACGGTCGGGCTTCTGACACTCATGCCCACGCGCACGCGCAATGACCTCGGCCAATCGCTAAAGAACGGACAGATTGAACCTGTCTATTTTCTTTATGGCGAAGAAACCTATCTGCGCGACGCCGCGAAAGATCAAATTGTCGAAGCTGCTTTGACCGGTACGCTGCT
>DATANL010000324.1:0-5061 GCA_036266295.1 Pyrinomonadaceae bacterium
GCCGTAAGTCGACGAGCATATTCGTAAACTCGTATCGCTTGCCGATCTCGGTGTGGCCATCGATGAACTCCGCGACTTTCTCCAGGGCTTCGAGATCTTCAACGATGACCTCGCGTACATCAGGGCGCTGAACCTTGACGACGACGACCCG
The DNA here is from genome assembly GCA_036266295.1 of Pyrinomonadaceae bacterium. GTDB lineage: Bacteria > Acidobacteriota > Blastocatellia > Pyrinomonadales > Pyrinomonadaceae > UBA11740. Next base: position 152 of record DATANL010000324.1, read on the forward strand.
CCCGTCCCGCATTGTCGCCCGATGTACCTGGGCCAGCGATGCCGCGGCCGTGGGCTGAGTATCAAAATCAAGAAAGAGTTTCGAAATTCGCGCGCCCAGTTCCGAAGAGACGATTCGTTCGACTTCCTCGTAGGGGAAAGGCTCGACGCTGTCCTGCAATCGCTCCAGCGCTTCGAGGTATGGTGGCGGCAACAAATCGCCGCGGGTCGAAAGCAGTTGCCCGAGCTTGATAAAAGTCGGCCCGAGCTTCTCGAGATCGTCAGCCAGCTCCTCGGCCTTCGGCGTTTCCGAACTTTTCAGCAGCCGGCTGGCGAGGATGCTCGACGACTGTTCGACGAGATCCGATCGGCCATACTTCACGAGTAGCCCAACGATCTCGGCGTAGCGCTTCAGGCGCTCGGTTTTTAGCATGGTAGCCACTTGTTACGTTTCCCGTCTTCGGTTAATCAACATTCCTACGGCAGTTATTGCCACGGCCAGCGTCGATAAGAATGCCAGCCAGAACCAGCCGGTTAGTTGGGCAGAAAGCAACGCGCCTTCGTCATGGACGCGAGCGCGCTGTTGGTTCATCAGCAGACTGGTGACACCGGCAGCAACCAAGCCAAGGATTGCGAGCGGCGAGCGCTTCTCTGAGCGCCGCAGCCACGCGCCGGCGATCACGACCCCCAACATGAGCAAAGGAATTAGAAACAAAAGGGTCTGGTCGTGCCGCGCCAGATCCCATCCACTCAGAGTGTCATGAGCACCGCCGCAACTCACCTGTTCCCACGGCAGAAAGAAGCAGATGACGACAATGATCGCAGCGCTGATGTTGGTTCGTCGCAGAATTAGTCACCGCCATTCAGGGCATGGCTTTTCAGTGCGACTGCCGCCGGCGGTCACTGCGAAACTCGTTGCACGACCTCGCCGGCAGCTTTCGCACTGCTGAGTCTGGTGGCCACGTCCGCTTGTGCGATGATTCCCTTCAGGCAATCGTTTTTGTCGACGACCGGAATGCGTCGCAGCTGGTTTTCTTCCATCAGTTGCAGCACGCTGCGGACGTCATCGTTTTCGCGACAGGTAACGAGGCCCTCGGACATCACTTCTTCGATCTGGGTGGTCTTCGGATCGCGCGCTTCAGCCACGACCTTGATCGCCAGATCGCGATCAGTCACGATGCCTGTCAGTTTCTTCTCCTCTTTGTTTTCGACGATCGGGACAGGTCCGACGTCTTCCGACTTCATGATCTGTGCTGCTGCCATGACTGAGTCAGTCGGCAGGCAACACTCCGGATTCGTGGTCATAATTTCACTGGCTATCATCCCCTTACTCCTTGCTGACACTTGTCAGCGCTGCTCTTGCTTGCGTCACCCGCAGCGATTAGGCCGCATGGCCCCGTGCGCGTTGGCCTTCGCCGCTGATTTGTAGTTTGCGCGATTTTTTCTGCTCGCGTGTTGCCGCCGGCATCGTGATTTCCAGGACGCCATTCCGGAACGTCGCCTCGGCGTCATCGGCTTTGACTCCATGGGGCAGCGGTACCCGGCGATAGAATTTGCCGTAGCTGCGCTCACTGCGATAGTAGCCTTCCCCTTCTTCTTTGTTTTCGTTCTTGCGCTCGCCTTCGATCGTGATGCCGTTATCGGCGACCTCGACGTTGACGTCGTCTTTGGTCAAACCAGGGAGGTCTGCGCGCACGACAATGTTATTGCCGCGCTCAAACATCTCTACCTGCGGTGACCAGAGACCCTGCGCCAGGTTTGTGCCCTTTTCAATCGGCGTCAGCCAATCGCGGCCAATACCAAAGTCAGCAAACAGGCTGTCCATCTCTTCGCCGAAGCGGCGCATGAACGCGAACGGGGTGGCCGCCAATTTCGCCAGGTCCTCCTTGCTCGCCTCCAACGAGACTAACTGGTTAACTCCATTTTTCTTCTTCGTTGTATTGCTCTGCTTTGCCATATGTCTCCTCTCCTCGTCTTGCGAGTTAGCTGTAATGCTGTTCCGAGATCGATTCTTTGTGTCGCCTTCGCGTACAGTTGTTTACCTGCGCGTTCACCTTTCTGCCCATAAGACAGTGATTTCGGCGAACGTGTTCGGCTCGGAGTATCACTGGTGCAAGCGCAGTGCCGACCAATCCAGATGTCCGCATTCACGCCGCGAAATTTCCAAAGTTTTCTGGTAGCATCGGCGAGTGAAAGGGTGAAGGGATTAGGGTGTTGGGTGTAGGTTTCGTCGGATGTTAGGTTCGTGATTCAGGCCGCGCCCGCCTTTAGTCAGCGGTGAGTCATGCGTTTACTTGATCGCATTACCACGTTACTTGATGGCAATTGAGACCGCTCATTTCTACACCCTACACCCAACCCCCTAAACCCTGATTTCATATGAGCACACCATCGCCGCATCCAGTGAATCAGATCGCATCGACCGCAGAGATTCGCGCTCAGTTTCCGGCATTGGAGCGCGAGCATAACGGCCACCCGGTCGCCTATTTCGACGCGCCCGGCGGCACCCAGACGCCGCGCGTGGTCGTCGATGCCGTCGCCGACTATTTACTGAATCACAACGCGAACACGCACTGGGAATATCCAACCAGTCACGAGACGGATGCGATCATTGAAGAGGCCCGCCACACATTTGCTGACTTTCTGAATGCGTCGGCGAACGAGATTGTCTTCGGCCCCAACACGACATCGATCATTTATCACCTGTCGCGGGCGCTCGGGCGAACGTTCGGACTGGGCGACGAGATTCTCATCACCGAACTCGAGCATCATGCCAACGTGGCGCCGTGGCAGGCCTTGGTTAAAGAGCGCGGTGTGACTTTGAACGTCGCGCAGATGGATCCTGAGAGTGGGCAGCTCGATTGGAATGATTTCGAGCGGCTGATTTCGCCGCGTACCAAAGTCGTAGCTTTCGGCGCCGGGTGTAACGCGCTCGGAACCGTGAATGATTATCGTCGCGCAGTCGAACGCGCACATTCAGTCGGCGCGCTCGCGTTGGTCGATGCAGTTCACTACACGCCATATTTTCTCTGCGACGTGAAAGAGATGGATTGCGACTTCCTCACGTGCTCGGCGTACAAATTCTACGGGCCGCACGTGAGCGTCTTCTACGGAAAGAGTGATTTGCTCGAATCGATCGACTTTCCGAAGCTTGAGCCGGCGCCGAATCGCGGTCCCGAACGAGTCGAAATGGGTACGCTGAATCACGAAGGCATCGCCGGCGCCGCGGCCGCTGTCGATTTCTATGCTTCGCTGGCCGGGCAAGGCGGCAGCGTGCGTTCGCGTCGCGAGCGTTTGCAGACGGCATTCGCAGGTCTGCGTGCTCACAGCGCTCCGCAAGTGAAACGATTATGGGAAGCGCTTTCCGGAGTTCAGGGCGTGCGTCTCTTCGGACCCACGCCGCACGTCGCTCGCACGCCCACGATCGCATTCACCATCGATCAGGTGGCCTCAACTGAGGTGGCTCGCCGTTTGAGCGAGCGCGGACTGTTCGTTTCGCACGGAGACTTCTATGCGCAGACCGTTGTCGACCGCCTGGGGTTGCAACCGGAAGGCCTCGTGCGAGTTGGCTGCGCGTGCTACACGAGTGATGACGAAATCGATCGGTTGATTGAATCAGTGCGCGAACTCGCACATTAGTGTCAGAACCGCGAGCGGTAGCGACGGGATCAAGTAGCCCCTCGCGAGAGAACAAGGCGTGTTCCACTTACCACACACTATTGCGTCTTGATCCCGTCGCTGCCGCTCCGGGTTCTGACACATTATTCAGAATGAAGCAGTATCACGACATCCTCCGCTCCATCCTCGATCACGGCACGCCGCACCAGGACCGGACTGGCGTGGGCACGATCTCGCATTTCGGATTTCAGACGCGCTTTGATCTTCGTGACGGCTTCCCGATCGTCACGACCAAACGCGTTCCCTTTCGCTGGGTTGCCGAAGAGCTGTTCTGGTTCTTGTCGGGCGACACGGACGAAGCGAACCTGCGCGCGAAAGGAGTCGACATCTGGAAAGAATGGGCCGACGAAGAACACACGCGCAGATTTGGACGCGAGCCGGGCGACATGGGCCCCATCTACGGATACCTTTGGCGATCATTTGGTGGGGATTATCCCAAACGCGACGGGGTCGATCAGATTGCCCGGCTGATTAATCAGATCGAAACGAATCCTTTTTCGCGGCGGTTAATCGTGAGCGGCTGGGACCCGCGCGAATGCGACAATGTTGATTTGCCGCCGTGCCACACAATCTTTCAATTCAAAGTCGAAGAGCGAGCGGGACAGCGCCTGTTGCACTGCCAACTTTACCAGCGTTCTGCCGACGCATTCCTGGGCGTTCCTTTCAACATCGCTTCATATGCATTGCTGACCCAAATGGTCGCGCACGTATGCGATTTGCAGGTGGGCGAATTCATTTATTCACTGGGTGACTATTGGCTTTTTTGTCACATTCAAAACGGTATCAGTAGCAATTAACAGTTGAGGTTCAATAAGATAGCAGCTTAGTTGATATGCGTACGGTACGGATAAGAAAATTGGTTTGAATGAGCCTGGATTTTCAGCGCCAAGAAATATGAAACAGTATCAGGATCTTCTCAGCGATATCATTCAAAACGGTGTACAGAAAAGTGATCGAACCGGTGTCGGCACGCGATCCGTGTTCGGCCGCTGCATGCGGTTTGATTTAAGTGAAGGCTTTCCGCTAGTAACCACAAAGAAACTCCATCTTAAGTCCATCATCTATGAACTGCTTTGGTTTCTCAGGGGGGATACGAACATCGGTTACCTGAATGAGCATGGAGTGAAAATCTGGAACGAGTGGGCCGATGATAACGGAAACTTGGGTCCGGTCTACGGTAGGCAATGGAGAGCCTGGCAAACTGCTGACGGAAAAACTATAGATCAGGTTTCGAATGTGATAGAAAACATCAGA
>DATANL010000325.1:0-9083 GCA_036266295.1 Pyrinomonadaceae bacterium
CGATGGTGTTTTGATTGGCCGCGGCGCCATGGCCAATCCATGGATCTTCCGCCAGATTGAAGACACGATGCATGGCCGCGAACCGTTCCAACCAACTTTGGAAGACAAGCGAGCGTTGCTGCTCGAATATTTCGACATGCTGCAACAAGACATGCCGAAGCTGCCGGCCATCGGTCGCATGAAACAACTTGCGGGACAGTTCACGCGCGGGTTACAAGGCGGTGCGCTCTTCCGCACGGCCCTCTATCACTCGCATTCAGTGGACGAGATCCTGGATCGCATCACCGAATACTTCGAGACCATTACTGCGGGGAAGCCGTACTTCGGGGAGGCGGGACCGCCCCAGGAGTTGATTGAGGCGCCGGCGATGGATTCCTGCGAGGTTTCGGTTTGAGCGGCGGCGCGCCCGCGTTGCTAACCACCGTGCCCGCGCCGGTGTGCAAGTCCTTCGGCGCCGGATAACCTTTACCGCTCAACTCAGCCACGTCAATCACAATCTCTTTCTGATTACGCAGCTTCGCCTGCCGCTGCGCTTCGGCGCGTCTTTCCGCGGCCGCGGCTTTCTTCTCTTCCGGAGTCTGATTCGCGGGCACTGTAGGCTTCGGCGCCGGCTGTTTCTTTGGATGAAGCGACATCGCTTTCACTGCATCCAGGGCCTGCGTCTTCTCTTCTGCGCTCAGTTTGTCAAAGCTGACGCCGCTCGCGTCGAAAGCCGCGCGCAGGTTCTCTTCGGTGGTCGTGTTCTTGTTATAAACGTCGCGATAGACGTGTAGTTGGCCGTTCTGAATCACGATCGTTTCGTAGCGCAGCTCAACCGGGACCGCTTTTGGAATTTTTACTACCTGGGTTCTGGTTCGATGTTTCAGGTAGCCGGCGATCTTGTCTTCGCTCAACTCGATCTTGGTCGCATCGGCCAGCGTCCGCACAAAATCTTTAACTTCATCGTTGGTCAATCCCACGCAGCCGTGCGAAGCGAAGGTGCCGATCTTCGCCAGGGACTTTCCGCCGTGGATTAGATTGGCTCCGCCGATCGGTATCTTGATCGGTCCGAGCGGATTGCCGGCGGCGCCGGCAGGAGTAATCCCACCCGGGTCCGAAGCCCAGGGTTCATCAGGCTGGGTCCACGTCGGATTGAAAATTATTTGTTCGGCTTTGCGAAAACCGGTGGGTAGCGGATATTGCTGATAACCGATGCCAATCTTGTATGACCTCAGCAGCGTGCCATCCTGAAATACATCCATGCGAAACGCCGGAATGTTTACGACGATGCGCGTGTCCGTTGGTACGGCGTTGGGACCTTTGAGCATCACCGGCTCGCTCGTCTCGGCTTCTTTTTTGGCGGCGTCTGCAGATGGCGCCGGGCTAACCGACGGCGCCGGGTCGCTGAGCGAACCAGCGGACTGGCCGTTACCGAAGCAACTTGAAAGGCAGACAGTGAGAAAGATTAACGCGAGGCTCAGGGGCAGTTTGTATGTCATCGTGAGTAATTTAAGCGCAGGACCGGCGGTTGTCGCAATGCGGTTGGCCACGCGTCCAGCTTGTGTCCAACCACAGACAAGACGACTGAAACCGAATCCTCGTTACGGATAGAAATTGTTTTGCGTACTCGACAGACAGCTTCAATCCAGTATAATGCCGCTCGCGTTCCCCAATCTCCCAGAAGAAGTTAAAGAATACAAGCAGTTCCTGAGACGAGCTCGACGCTGGAGTAACGAATGGCCGAAGCTGCCGCAGTGGCGCAGACAAAAACGCACGGATTTATTCGCGGTCTGGGTTTGCTCGATTCGACGATGATCGTTGCCGGATCCATGATTGGCTCCGGCATTTTTATTGTCTCGGGCGAAATAGCACAACGGGTCGGATCGCCGGGTTGGTTGTTGGTCGTCTGGATCGTCACCGGCGTGCTCACGGTGGTGGGCGCGCTGAGTTACGGCGAGCTGGCGGCGATGATGCCGAAGGCCGGCGGCCAGTACGTCTATCTGCGGGAAGCTTTCTCGCCGATGTGGGGATTTCTTTACGGGTGGACACTGTTCCTGGTGATTCAAACCGGAACGATTGCCGCCGTAGCTGTCGGTTTCGCTCGCTACCTGGGGGTTTTGGTGCCTTCAATCGGCGAAGAAAAATATCTGATCGCGCCGGTTCATCTCTTCGGCAACTACGCCATCTCGCTTTCAACTGCCCAATTAGTCGGCGTGCTGCTCATCGTGCTGCTGACCTTCATGAACACGCGCGGTTTGAAGCTGGGCAAGCTCGTGCAGAACACCTTCACGACGGCGAAGCTGGCTGCGCTGTTTGGATTGATCGTGCTGGGAATTGTCGTCGGCAGCCTGAAGACCGGCGCGGGAGTCGCGAACTTTAGCAACCTTTGGACGGTCCGCGGATCGCTGATCGATAACGGCGGCCTGACGGCGCTCTCGGCTTTTGGATTATTTGTCGGTATCTGTGTGTCGCAAACCGGCTCGCTGTTTTCTGCCGACGCCTGGAACAACATCACCTTCACTGCCGGCGAGGTAAAAGATCCGAAACGGAATATCCCTTTGTCGCTGGCCTTCGGCACCGGCATCGTCATCGCGCTTTATCTGCTGGCGAATGTCGCCTACTTGACGACGTTGCCTTTTGAAAAAATTCAGGGCGCCGGCCGTGTCGCTACCGACACGATGAACGTGATCTTCTCAGGCCGCGGCGCGATCGTCATGGCGGTCGCCATCATGATCTCAACCTTCGGCTGCAACAACGGATTGATTCTCGCGGGAGCGCGAGCCTACTACGCAATGGCGCGCGACGGCTTGTTCTTCAAGTCTTCTGGCCAGTTGAATGACAGGCACGTGCCCGCCTGGAGCATGGTGATTCAGGGCATCTGGGCCGCGCTGCTGGTCCTGCCGCGCACGATTAAGCGCGATGCGGTGGGCGCCATCACTGGATATGGAAATCTCTACGGCAACCTGCTTGATTACGTAATTTCGGCGGCCTTGATTTTTTATATCCTCACCATTCTGGGCATCATCGTGTTGCGTTATAAACGGCCAAACGCTGAGCGGCCATACAAAGCGTTCGGTTATCCGGTCGTACCAGTTCTCTATATCATCGGCGCTGCGGTGATCCTGGGGGTCCTGTTCATCTATCAAACAGCGACGACCTGGCCGGGGCTGATAATCGTCATCACCGGCATTCCGGTCTATTTCATCTGGAAAAAAGTGGGAACGCCGATGGAAGACGAAGGATCAATTTCCGAGGCCGCAGCCAAGGCGCAGGGCGAATATTAGTAGCACAGACTTTCAGTCTGTGTCTGGCGATAACAACAGTCGTATCTGAACCACAGACTGAAAGTCTGTAATACTTTCTACCGGAGGATTTCTGAATGGCTAGCCAACTGTTTAGGACCAAACCACTCAGCATGTTACTGGCGGAAGAAGCGGGCACTCACCGCCTGCGCCGCGTTCTTGGTCCAGTGCAACTCACGGCCCTGGGCGTCGGCGCGATTATCGGAACCGGCATCTTCATCTTGACCGGCGTCGCCGCGCACGATCGCACCGGTCCGGCGCTCATGCTGTCGTTCGTAATGGCGGGAATGGCGTGCGTCTTTGCGGCGCTGTGTTACGCAGAGTTCGCGTCGATGGTTCCGGTCGCCGGTTCGGCTTACACCTATGCGTACGCCACGTTGGGAGAACTGTTCGCGTGGATTATCGGCTGGGACTTGATCCTCGAGTACGCAGTTGGTTCGGCCACGGTGGCGCACGGGTGGTCGGCGCACTTTCAGGAGTTCACGCCAATCTTCGGCTTTCACGTTCCGAAGATTATCGCTACCGCTCCCGTTAATTACTGCGTCAGCGTCGGAGCGGGCTGTCCCCATACGGGATTCGTTTCGACCGGAGCATATTTCGATCTCCCGGCCGTTTTGATCACCTTCGTCCTGACCATAGTCCTGGTCCAGGGAATTAAAGAAAGCGCCAGCTTTAACGCTGTCATGGTCGCGGTGAAGCTGGTCATCGTCCTGCTCGTCATCGGCATCGGCACTTACTTGCTGATCACCAGGTTCGGCACCTCCAACTGGACTCCGTTTGCGCCCTTTGGCTACACCGGTGTCAGCTTCTTTGGCAAAACAATTTTCGGCAAGGAGGCCGCGGGCGGAGAGCCCCTGGGAATGTTTGCCGGCGCCGCGATTATCTTCTTCGCTTACATCGGCTTCGATTCGGTTTCCGTTCACTCGGAGGAAGCAAAGGAGCCGGCTAAAGATGTTCCGATCGGAATCATTGCTTCGTTGATTATTTGTACGATTCTTTATATCGCGGTCTCCGCAATTTTGACTGGAATGGTTCCGTACAAAGAAATCGACATCAACGCTCCCGTCGTCGAGGCCTTCAAGCGCGCGGGAATCACCTGGATGCAGTATCTCGTCGCTTTCGGCGCCATGACCGGGATCACCTCAGTCTTGCTGGTGATGATGTTGAGTCAACCACGCGTGATGTTGGCGCTGGGTCGCGATGGTCTGGTGCCAAATAGTTTCTTTGGCGATGTTCACCCAAAATGGCGCACGCCATGGAAGTCGACCATCCTTACGGGACTGTTTGTGGCCTCGATGGCCGGCTTCATTCCGCTGAGCATTCTCGCAGAGATGACCAGCATCGGAACCCTTTTCGCATTCGTGATCGTTTGCGGCGCAGTAATCGTTATGCGCAGAACGAATCCAAATGCCAATCGGCCATTCCGCGCGCCGCTGGTGCCGCTGGTTCCCATTCTCGGCATCGCGACTTGTCTGCTGTTGATGTTCTCGCTGCCGGCAGAGAATTGGTACCGGCTGATCATCTGGCTGGTAATTGGCTTGGTGATCTACTTTGCCTATGGTCGCCGCCACAGCGTTATGTCGGGGCACACCGACCACGAGATCAGAAGTCATGGCATCTCGCCGGCGGGCCAGGCCGTGGCAGATCCTGATTCACCACCAGGCAGCCCCTCCGGTCCCGTCGATCCGAAGATCAAGTGAGCGGTGCTTCGCTCTCAATCGAAAAGGCTGAACGCCCGAATGAGGTGTTCAGCCTTTTCAGTTTTGCGATTCGAAAAATGTCTTAGCACTGGTGCCGGAGGAGAGACTCGAACTCTCATGAGGAGTGAACCTCGCCAGATTTTGAGTCTGGTGCGTATACCAATTTCGCCACTCCGGCAGGGTTTGGGCGCGGTGGCCATATTAGTTTGAGCCCACCCTTTCCGTCAAACGCGGTGGTTCGCACCGACCACGCGCCGTCGAACGCGCAAAACTCTCAGCATTTCTATTCAAATCAACATGGAAAAAGACTGTTGCTAAACACATGGCATCGTTGTACAATGCTCCAGCCGGTAAAAGCCGGCAGAATTCCTGTCTGGTTGTTCCCTCCCGCGCAGTCTCGTTTCAGCTGAATCAATTCCCCTGTGTATATGATCGCCAACGCTATGAAACCGCATCTGCTGATTGTTGATGATGAAGCCGAGGTCCGTGGTGTGCTCAACGACCTGCTGTGCGAGGCCTACGACTGCAGCGAAGCATCGTCGGCCGAAGAGGCGCTCGATAGCTTGCGCCACCATGATTATCAGCTGGTGATCAGCGACATCACGATGAGCGGGATGAGCGGCCTTGAGATGATCCCCCACGTCAAAGCTATCTCTCCCGAAACCGTGATCGTAATGATTAGCGGAATGCAGACCATCGAGAGCGCTATCAACGCGCTCCGTTTGGGCGCTTTCGATTATCTGATGAAGCCTTTCGATTTGCGGCAAGCGGAAGCAGCCGTGTGTCGCGCGCTTAATCATCACGAACTGATCGTTGCCAAGCGTCTTTACGAAACGCAACTCGAAGATCTCGTTGCTCAACGCACGGCAGAACTGGATGAAGCGCTCGGTTCTTTAGAGAACGCCTACCGCTCAACGCTGAAGGCTCTGACCGCGGCTCTCGAGACGCGCGATGCGGAAACGCATGGCCATTCGGAACGCGTCGTTACCTTTAGTCTGCGCCTGGGACGCGAATATGGATTGAACGCGCAGGAGATGAAGGCGCTGGAATTTGGCTCGTTGCTTCACGACATAGGCAAGATTGGTGTTCCTGACGCGATCCTCCGCAAGCCTGCGAAGCTGACTGACGAAGAGTGGATACTCATGCGCGAGCATCCGATTCACGGACAGCAAATTCTGCGCGGCATCAAGTTTCTGCAAGGCGCCGCGAAAGTCGTCGCGCAACACCACGAGAAGTGGGACGGTTCCGGTTATCCGCTGGGACTGGTTGGTGACGACATCGACATTTGCGCCCGCATCTTCTCGGTAGCCGACGCCTTTGACGCCATCACCAGCGATCGCGTCTATCGTAAAGGTCGATCATACGAAGCTGCTGCCGCCGAGTTGGATGAGTGGACCGGCCGCCAATTCGATCCGAGGGTAGTTGAAGCTTTTCATCGCGTGCCGCCGGAAGACTGGTCGGAATTGCGTCGCCGTTCACTCGAACCCAAGCACGTCGGTGCTGACTGGGATTCGATTGCCGGCACGTCAGTGGAATCGCAATTGAACGCTCCGGCAAGTTAGGGAGTCCGCAGTTCAGCAATCAGCTTCGCGATCAAGCTGATGATTGAACTCTCGACTTCCTCTCAATTAGGAACCACATAACCCTTTCGCGTTCTGAGGTACAGGCCTACGCGTCGCGACGCGACTTCGACTATTCGATATTCACCAGGCTTTGCTTGAGACAGTGGATGCGTCGGCCGATAAGTGAGAACGTAGCGCGAGCCGATATCCCGCGCGACGCTGTCAGCCTGGGCCAGCAGTTCATTTGCATTGACCGGCAGGAAGATGCGTCCGCCACTTTCTTCGGCAATCGTAGTCAGTTCTTTCTCGCTGTCGCGGGTCGCGCGTTCATATTCCTTTCGCTTGCGGCGCATCGCGACGTCGGTATCGATTGATCCAATCTTGAAACTCGGTGTCCGAGTTACTCCGGGCGGCAGTGTCGGATCGCCGTTCGCGACCGGGTTACCTCCCGGTGCGCCGTCGCGTTGCACGCCGTCGCCTCCGCTCACGACCTTCGTCTTGGCTTGCAACTCTTGCCGCTCCATCACCGTGTAACTCAGCACGTGCACACTGACTTGAATTGAATTCAATGCCTTCAGCGCATTCGCCAGGGTTACTTTTCCGCCGGGCGTATCGACACCGTCGCTGATGATCACAATGTGGCGCGTGCCGGGCGCCGTCTCGCGAAATTGCTCCGCCGCGGCGGCCAGGGCATCAGGCAAGCGGCTGCTCTTTCCCGACAACATTTTCCTTTTCAAAACCTTTTCCATCTCGGCCTTGTCGGTGGTCCAGGGCTGAATGAGTTCCGGCTTCAACGCAAACTGCATCACCGCGAAGCGGGTTCCTTTGAAGAGGCGATTGATCACGCTGAGCGCTGCGTTGCGGGTCAACTCCGAACTCTTTAATCCCAACTGGTTCCCCACGTCGAGCAACAAGAGCACGTTTGCCGGCAAATGCTGAATACTTTTGATTTGCTGCTGCTCACCGTTTTCGATAATCAGCACATCATCAATGGTCAGGGTCGGGTCGAAGTGACCGTAAGTGTCGGTCGCGGCGATGGGCAGACGAACTTCTTCGGTGAAGACGCGCACCGGTTCCTGATCGTCGGACTTGGGAGTCGGCGATGGCGCAGGTTTAGCGCCGCTCTGGGCGTGTGCGATTGCCGCAAAGAAAAAAATGGCGAGAACCAGGACTGCTGTCCTCATCTGAGTTGCTCCGTTTTCCGTGGGATTGATAATCGCGAGGGTTTGATGCCGGCCACAGTACATCAACGTTGCCCTGTGGCCTGAGAAAAGCTAGCCGGCGGCTTTACGCGCCTGGGCCTGGACCGCGGTAATCGCAATGGCGTCGACGATGTCCTCGGCCTTGCAGCCGCGGGATAAATCGTTCGCGGGCCGATCGAGACCCTGCAAGATCGGCCCAATCGCAGTCGCGCCGGCGAGCCGCTCAGTCAACTTGTAAGCGATGTTGCCCGCCTGAAGATCGGGAAAGATTAAGACATTCGCGCGGCCGCCCACCGGCGAGCCGGGCGCTTTCGATTGCGCAATGGCCGGCACCAGCGCCGCGTCGGCTTGCAACTCGCCGTCGATTTCGAGCTCGGGCGCGCGCACGCGCACGGTCTTCGTCGCTTCGACAACTTTATCGATCAACTTGTGCTTGGCCGATCCTTTGGTCGAGAAAGAAAGCATCGCCACTCTTGGTGCGGCTCCGAGGAGTGCGCGACACGAGTCAGCTGAGGCGATCGCAATCTCGGCAAGCTCGGCCGCGCTCGGGTCAATCACGACGCCGCAGTCCGCATAAATCATCGCGCCATTCTCGCCAAAATTCGGATTGTTCAAAGCCATCAGGAAAAAACTGGAGACAATCTTGAATCCCGATCGCACGCCGATGCAGTGAAGCGCCACCCGCACGGTGTGCGAAGTGGTGTTGGTGGCGCCCGCGACAGATCCGTCCGCGCGACCTGAGCGCACCATCAGGTTGCCATAGTACAAAGGATCGCGCAGCGCCGTGCGCGCTTCATCGAGAGTCATGCCTTTCGCGCGGCGCGCGTCGTACAGGACCGCTACCATCTTTTCAAAATCGTTCGCGCGCACGTGGTCGACCAATTCGAGACCGCTGAGATCCGCTCCCGCCTGGCGCGCTGCCTCGCGCACTTTCTGTTCGTCACCCAGGACCGTGAGGCGCGCCAATCTTTGTCGCGTCGCGAGACTCGCGGCGGCGACGGTGCGCGGATCTTCACCTTCGGGAAGGACGATGTGCTGCGGTTGCGCAGCTGCGCGCTGACGAATTTGATCGAGGATGGACATGATTTCTAACCCTTTGTTTGACGGCGAAGTCTAACCGACTGGTGATATCGAGAACAAGTTTTTGTGGCAGCTCGTAGGCACCGAGCGACCGATTTGATTATCACGCAAGATGGCAGCAGAATGACTCGTGGAGTGCGGCGTCAAGCCGCCGCACTCCAGGAGTCATTCTGCTGCCATCTTGCGTGATAATCAAATCGGTCGCTCGGTGCCTACGAGCTGCCACAAAAACTTGTTCTCGATATCACCAGTCGGTTA